>JASFER010000083.1:0-21678 GCA_050124755.1 Desulfobacteraceae bacterium | reverse complement strand
ATGGTCGCCGGAAAGGCAGAGCATGGTATTGATACCGTGGGAATATGCGCCGATGATGTCGCTTTGCATGGCCAGCCGGTTGCGGTCGCGGGTCACCATCTGGTAGACGGGGTGCAGGTCCATCTGTCGCAGGAAAACACTGGCCCCGAAGCTGGACATCCGTACCATGGCCGTTTGATTGTCGGTTACATTGACCGCATCCACATAACCCTTGAGCATGGCGGCCTTGTCTTTGACCACGTCCGGCAAAGCGCCCCGCGGAGGCCCGCATTCACCGGTTACCGCCAATTCGCCGGTGGCGAACACTTTCTCCAATACACTATCTGTTTTCATTATGATAAATCCTCTCTGACAATCCTGCGGGGACCGCCGCCCCGGCCTGTCCGCCAGTCCTTGGATGAAATGACATTTTCATATTGATCTTCGATGCCCAGTTCCTTCATCCGCTCCCATATCAGGTGCCAGGCACAATCCACATCGTCGCCGATCTCGCATTTCCCGTTGCTGGAACCACCGCAGGGCCCGTTCATCAGCCGCTTGGCGCAGCGGGCGATGGGGCAGATCCCGCCGGTGTGGCCCAGCAGGCAGTCTCCGCACCCCTGGCAGCGTTCAGCCCAGATGCCGGGCCCCTCCGAAGCGCCCATGAACCTGGTGTTCAGTGCGGGATAGACGCAGGTCGCCTTGAACCGCCGGGCCACTTCCTGCACGCCGCACCCGCAGGCCATGGACACCACGGCGTCCACCTGGTCGATGTGGGGCGCGAGCTCCTCGACGTATTCCGGGTCGCACTGCCGCTCCAGGGTCATCTCGCGGACATCCAGGGCCCGCCCCTTTTTCATGGAGGCCATCTGCAGGGCCGATGCCAGCAGGGCGACTTCCTTGCGTCCGCCGGCTGCGCAGACGGTGACGCACTCATTGCACCCCACCAGCAGAATGCGGCCGCAACCATCGATGCTGGCCATGATTTCATCCATCGTTTTTCGTTCAGCTGTAATCATTGTTATCTATTCTCCTTGACGATTTAGGCTAGGATGCCTCGGCACAGGCCGCCGTGTGTTCCCCTGCTTTCACGGGGCTGGGGCCCAGTTCCCGCATTTCATGCGTAAACTCTGTGGCGATCCTGGCAAACCGGCTGCCCATACCGGCCGACATGGTCACCATCATGACGCGATCGGCTTCGATGCCGATCTCCTCCAGAAAGTGCTTCAGATGGGTGACCCGCTGCAGCGCCTTGACGTTGCCGTTCTTGAAATGGCAGTCCCCTTCCAGGCAGCCGGCCACAATCACGCCGTCCGCACCCATTTCCAGGGCTTTCATGATGTGAATGGCGTCCACCTTGCCGCTGCAGGGCACCCGCACGATCTTCACATTGGGCGGGTAGGATAGGCGCATGCTGCCGGCCATGTCCGCTGCCGTGTAGGCGCAGTAGTGGCAACAAAAGGCCACGATGGTGGGTTCAAACGCTTGCATCAGGCACTCCTTTCAAACAGTCCTTCGAGACGCGCCATGATGGGCGCGTCCTCGAAGCGGGTCAGCTCGATTGCTTTGGCAGGGCACTCGGCTGCGCAAACGCCGCAGCCGTGGCACCGTGCCGGGTCGATCTCGGAATGGCGCGCCTCGTTGATAAAGGGAACCCCGTACGGGCAGGCACGCACGCACGCCAGGCAGGTGGCGCACTTTTCGGCGTCGACCCGGGCCACCGTGGCACCCAGGTTGATGGTATCTTTGGACAGCATCGCCAGGACCCGGCTAGCAGCCGCCTGGGCCTGGGCGATACACTCTTTGATGGTCTTGGGGGCATGTACGCTGCCTGCCACGAAGAAACCGGGAACCGAAAGATCGGTGGGCCGCAGCTTGACATGCTCTTCTAGAAAGCAGCCGTCCAGGGTCCGATTGAGGTGGAAGATCATGGCCAGGTCTTCGGTGGCCTCTTCGTCCACCGCCATCCCCGTGCTCAGGGCCAGGCAGTCGGACGCCACGTCGAGTTCCATGCCGAGCACCGGGTCGGTGAAAACCACCGACACCCGGTCGCCGTCGGCGGAGACCTTTGGCGGCGCGTCGGAATTGTAGCGTACGAAAATCACTCCGCGTCGCCGCGCCTGAGCATAGTAGTCTTCAGCAAAGCCATAGGTGCGCATGTCGCGGTAGAGCACGAAAATCCGCAGGTCCGGGTTGAGGTCCAGCGCCCGCAAGGCGTTTTTGATGGCGCTCTGGCAGCAAATGCGCGAACAGTTGGGATTGTCGGCGTTCCTCGATCCCACGCACTGGATCATGGTCAGGGTGTCCCAGGATTTCACGCGGTCCGGATCGTCCTCTATAATGCTGTCCAGCTCGATCTGGGTGGTCACCGCCGCATGCTCCCCAAGGCCGAACTGACGCGGCGCACGGTGCGCCGCCCCGGTGGCCAGGACGGTGGCCCCGTGCTCAATCTGACGGTAGTACATGCGGGGACCGATCTGGAATCCGGTCTTGTACATGCCGGGCATGCCGGAGTGGTCGACCACGATGGCCTGTGAAATCACCTCGATGCCATCGTGCTGCGTTACTTTATGGATGAGATCGGTCATGTAGGCCTGCACGTCGTCGCCTTCCAGGGTCTTGCGGATGGCCCGTGCGATGCCGCCCAGGTGCCCGGCCTGCTCGGCCAGGACGACGCGGTGCCCGTGATCGGCCAGTTCCAGGGCCGCGTTCATACCGGATACGCCGCCGCCCAGGACCAGCACGTCCTTGTTCATGGGCAGGGTGTGATCGGGCAGTGCCTGGGCCCTGGCCACGCCGGCGACGGCCATGCGAACCAGGTCGCGGGCCTTGGCCATGGCCAATTCCGGGTTGTTCATGTGCACCCAGGTGTCCTGGTCCCGGATATTGGCCATCTCCACCAGGTACTTGTTGATGCCGGCCTCGCGCAGGGTGTTTTGAAACAGGTTTTCGTGGGTCCTGGGGGAACACCCGCCGATCACGATCCGGTTGAGGTTCTCCTTTTGGATGGCCGATCTGATGGCGGCCAGTGAATCACGGCTGCATCCGTGTCCGGCGTTTCGCGAGACGACCACGCCGGGCAGGTCGGCGGCATATGCGGCCACTGCATCAACATCGACGGCTTCGGAGATGTTTTGGCCGCAGTCGCACACAAACACGCCGATGCGCGGTTCTTCCGCGCTGACGTCGCGCTCGGCCGGCAGGGACCTTTCCCTGGCCGCGGCCGCGGCCGCGGGCACAAGGTTTCTCGAGGCCAGGCAGGCGGCCGCACCGGCCTGTACCATGGTTTCGGGAATATCCTTGGGGCTTTCGAAAACACCGCACACGTAAATCCCCGGGCGGGTCGTTGCCACCGGGCTGAACGCCCCGGTCCTGGCGAAATTGTGATCGGTCAGTTCGATGTCCAGAATTGCGGCCAGTTCTCCGGCGGATGCCGTCGGTCGAAAACCCGTGGAAAGGACCACCATGTCGAATTGTTCGGTGACCGTCGACGCACCGGCATCCACCGCGTAAGAGATGGCCAGCCCACCCGACGCTTTGTCCGGCACCACCGAGTGGGGGCGGCATTGGACGAAACGGATGCCGTAGGTTTGCTTCGAGCGGTTGTAGTAGCGCTCGTAGTCCTTACCGAACGTGCGCATATCCATGTAAAAAATGGTGGTTTCGATATCGTCGCGGAATCGCTCCTTGGTGACGATGGCCTCCTTGAGGGCGTACATGCAGCATACACCGGAACAGTAAGAGACATCCTCGCGGTTGATGCCGCGGGAACCCACGCATTGGATCCAGGCCACCCGCCGCGGCTGCTTTGCGTCGCTGGGCCGCACCAGCTCGCCGCCGGTGGGGCCGGAAGCGGACATGATGCGCTCGTACTCCAGGCCGGTGACCACGTCCGGATAGTGGCCGTGGCCGAAGTGTTCCAGCCCATGGGGATCGAAAGGTTCTGCGCCGATGGCCAGCACGATGGCTCCCACCCGGCGGTCCTCGGTGTGCCCGGTGTCCCGGGGAATGATGGCGCCGGCCGGACAGACTTTTGCCAGCGCTTCGGGATCTTCGCATTTGTGCATGTCGATGGAAAAGGCCTGGGGGGTCGCCTGGGGATAGCGCATACACGTGGGCGCCCGGTGGTCCAGGCCGGGGCTGAAGCGCACCCACTGGGGAAACGCCTCGTAACATTGACCGCAGGCCGTGCACTTTTCCACGTCGATGTACCGCGGTGCACTTGTCAGTGTGGCCGTGAAGTCTCCGGCTTGTCCGCTGACCGCTGTCAGGCGCGTCAATGGCAGCACATCAATATGTTTTTCCCGGGCATTTTCGGAAAGGTTGGGCGAAATGGTGCACAGGTCGCAATTATTGGTGGGAAAGGTTCGGTCGAGCCGTGTCATCAGCCCGCCGATGGAGGCGGCCTGGTCGATCAGGACCGCGTCCCGGCCGGCTTCGGACAACTCCATAGCCGCCTTCATACCGCCCACGCCGCCGCCGATTACCAGTACTGTATTGCTTTGATTTATCATTTTCATATCCCAGCTTTCCTATGGATGAATTGGATGGATCTTACAGCCCCGCTAAGCCCAGGATGGTCGGCAGCTTGTGCTCCCAGCCGAGGGTTTCGATCTTCACGCCCTGAACCAGCGGTTTGAGGGCGGCAGCGGTCTCCCCGGCAATTTTCAGGCATTCCGTTTCCCTGTCGGGTGCTTTGCGGATGCGCCGTATCAGCTCCTCGGAAATGTGCGCCCCCGGTTCATTCAGGGCCAAATAGCGGGCGATGCCCACCGACTTGATCAAGAACACGGTGGCGATCACGGGCACGCCCAGGTCGGTGACCTTCTTCAGGCTGCCGGCATACCGCTCCACATCGAACACCGGCGGTGTGACCACAAAGCGGGCCCCGGCGGCCACCTTTTTTTCAAGCTTCGCCAACTCTTCATCGAGAGCATTGTCGTCGGCAAAGGCTCCCAGTGTGCAGCCGGTGGTGAATTCCGGGCTGCCGTTAAGGGAAAATCCGGCCATGTCGACGCCCTTCTGCAGTGACTGAATGGCATCGAATAGCGCCATCTCGTCCAGATCGTCCACCGGCATGGCATCCTGGTGGTCGCCGTTAAGGATATTTTCCCCAGGCACCACCACGAGGTTGCGGATGCCCAGTGTGTGCGCCGCCAGAATATCGCCCTGCAGCGCCATGCGATTGCGATCCCGGCCATAGACATGCATAATGGCCTCCATGCCCTGCTGCTGAATCAGCGCCCCGCCGGCCAGCGCGCTCATGCGCATCACCCCGTTGTCCATATCCGGAATGATGATGGCGTCGACCCGGCCCTTGATTTTACGCGAATTGGCGACCAGTTCGGAGACATTCACGCCTTTGGGGGTGTTCATTTCCGCCAGGACCACAAACTGGCCTGATGCCAGCCGTCTTTCAAAACTCATGAATTCACTCTTCCTGTTGTCGGTTTTTGCCTATCGTTCCGATCCTTTGTGCCCCTGTTCCTCGTTCCGTGAGATGAATCCGCTTTACGGCGGACACCTCCGAATCACCGCCTCACATCGATCCTTTGCCGCAATTGCCTGAATGGTCCCCGTGAACGTTGCGTTTGCGCAAGTGCAGCCTGTATGAGGCATCGGCATCTTCCTCGACGGCGAGCAACTCGTAAGAAATCTCCGGAAGTACTTTCAGCAGATCCGCGCGGGTGTCCGGGTCCAGCCCCAGGACCTTTATGGTCTGGTTGTGGGACATCCCCCTGAATAATCGGGTGATCTTCAAAAGGGCCAACCATCGTATCACCCCTCTGAAATCAAATGTATAATCTGCGTTCGGTTCCACCATCGATACACTCCTGTTTGGGAGCAGTCATCGCAACGATGATGCCAGAATTCTTAATATGGACGATTTTTCGGGGATTCGCCGACAATTCAAGGGATTGAATTTGCTTCAGAAAATAATCTGCATAAACGCTTTACTTCCCGGGTGTTAAAATGTAAAAACGCATTCTTATACATGTGTTAAATTTTAACAGGTGATTTAATGTTTGAGCACGAACTCGACCGGCATTGGAAAACAGTGGCCAACACGATCCGGGACGGCATCATGATTGTGGATGAAATGGGCACCATCATATATGTCAACCAGGCATTCGAGATCATTACCGGGTATGCCAAAGATGAAATGATCGGCAGGGACTGCACGGTCCTGAACTGCGACATCTGTGAAAGAACCCGGATTACCAAGGGGCGGCACTGGTGCCAGCTGTTCGAATTCGGCAAGATGAGCCAGCGTCAGTGCATTTTTAGGCATAAAAACGGCGGCAGCATCCACGCTCTTAAAAACGCTTCGGTTTTTCACGACGACAGCGGCAAAGTGATCGGTGCGGTGGAAACGGTTACGGATATCACGGCCCTCATCGAAAAGGACAATCGTATTGCCGAATACCAGCGCGAAATGCGGTCCCAGGACACCTTCCACGGCATCATCGGCGCATCCCGCCCCATGCAGAAAGTATTCGACCTGATCGCCAACGCAGCCCAGTCGGACGCGCCGGTGATCATCCTGGGTGAGAGCGGCACCGGCAAGGAACTGGTGGCCAACGCCATCCATGAAATCAGCGCGCGCAGCCAGGGTCCTTTTGTCAAGATCAACTGTGCCGCACTGACCGAGTCCCTGCTGGAAAGTGAACTCTTCGGCCATGTCAAGGGGGCCTACACCGGGGCCGTCAAAGATCGCGCCGGTCGATTCGAGACGGCGCACGGAGGCAGTATTTTTCTCGACGAAATCGGCGACCTGCCGCTTACGACCCAGGTAAAGCTGCTGCGCGTGCTGGAAGAGAAAATCATTGAGCGTGTGGGCGATAATACACCGATTCCCGTCGATGTCAGGATCATTTCCGCCACCAACCGGGACCTGCATGAAATGATCGGCGAACGCGAATTTCGCGAGGACTTCTATTTCCGGATCAATGTGATCCCGATCCACCTGCCGCCCTTGCGGGAACGCATTGAAGACATTCCCCTGCTGGCCGAATCGGTGTTTCGCACGATCCGTATGAAAAGCGGAAAGAACGTGACCGGGATTTCCAATGAAACCATGTCGGTATTGATGAATTACGCCTGGCCGGGGAACGTGCGCGAGCTCATCAGCGCCTTCGAATGTGCCTGCGTCACCTGCCAGGGCGCCACGATCCTACCCAGCCACCTGCCGCCCAATATCCTCATGGAAAAGCACACGAATCTCTACTCCGCCAAGTCTCCCCTCAACCGCGAGGAGATCAAAAAAATAGAACTGCTGGAAGTACTCGAAAAGACCGGAGGTAACCAGTCACAGGCCGCCAAGCTGCTTGGCGTCACGCGTGTCACCGTCTGGAATCGTATGAAACGCTACGGCATCAGCGCCAAAAAGGGCATCACCGTTGACGAGCCGCACACTTTCAAGGCGGCTGCCTCATAGGACCGTCCGCACCGGTTCAATTACTACGAACCAAGCATCACCATATTTCGTCCAACAACGCCAACCCCTTTTCAGACACTGTATACCTGGCCATCACCTTGCCGTCTTCGCGCTCGGCGCGCTCTCTGTTCAGCAAACCCATTTGCACCATTTCACGTAGCCGCCGTTTAACGCCGGCCGAAGATATCTTTAGTTTCTGGCTGATGTTGTGGCAGTGCAACTCTCCCGGTTTACGATGTTCGCAGGTACCCACACAAACACTGCAACCGACCTCTTTGATGATTGCCAGTATAGCCAACCGGTCTGTGGAAAGGGTTTGTAAAATCATGGTGCCTTTGTATCCCGTAACGGTCGATAATATCCCTCGGTGGTTCAGTTGCCAACCTGATGTTTCTGCAATTAGCGCGCCGAAATTGGGCACCCAAATCCGAACCATTTTAAATCATAAGAAAAATATAATTCTTCTCATTAGAATAAGGGGCCATTACGCTGTCGGTATG
This sequence comes from Desulfobacteraceae bacterium, assembly GCA_050124755.1. Taxonomy (GTDB): domain Bacteria; phylum Desulfobacterota; class Desulfobacteria; order Desulfobacterales; family Desulfosarcinaceae; genus JARRKU01. The sequence goes on along the minus strand of JASFER010000083.1, from coordinate 13,761 downwards.
AGGCCAAATACCTCAGCCACTGGCGTCATCATTATCAACGATTTAAAAATATTGAATTTATGGCTGACATTACGAATGGGGTGCTGTGGGACCGATGATATCATTACTTCCCTATCGCTGAAAAAAGAGCCGGAAATGATACCCTATTCGCTTGATTGGTACCGATCGGTACCGGCAGAGCCGGTTGTCGGTGAGGTGACCGATTTTACCCCAGTCGGCCACACCTGTGCATTTAGTTATAAGCATGCAAATATCAATCGGTTATAATGGTGCGGCCAGTCATTGCGCGACATTTTGAATCACTCTGGAATATGCATCAATTTAAAAAATGTCTTGCATATCGAAAAAGTGGCCCATGAAGTGCTGCCTGCTTATGTTCAGGCCGGCCGGCGTCATAGTTTATCTAATTATTATCAACATGTTATGATGTATTGTAATAATTGAGCCAGGAAACGGCTATGATGTGCGACCGCTTTATCCGCCATCATGCTTCCATGGCATCAAATTTGCTAAAGACCTTTCTTTCTGAAGTTGGGAACATTGAACCTGCCAGTCCGTTACGCTTCATTGTATTTCAAGATTTGAATCAGTCCGCTTATCGAGTTGCCGCTAAATTCGGGATGCTGCTTCGGCAAGACTCATTAAAGCTTGGGTTTTCCGGTTTTGACAGACAAATATGAGCAGGCCCCCGGGTTTTGGAGATCACTGAAAAGCAGTCATTTTTTCCTGTTTCCAGAGCATTATGGTGATGGCAAAATCATCTTGATCAAGAACCGGAGGCAAAGTCTATGAACATATTAAGAGAGTATAAAGCTGATCAGCAAATTGCAGAGGCCCTTGAATATGGCCCTATCCATATTCTTTTAGCCGACGATCACCCTATGATGCGCCGGGCGCTGGTTGCCTTTCTGGAGACACAGGAGGATTTGAAGGTCGTGGGCCAGGCTGCAAACGGACGCCAAGCGGTACAGCTGGCGAAAGATTTGAAACCCCATGTTGTCCTCATGGATGTCTCCATGCCGGAGATGAACGGCTTTGATGCCACTGTATATATCAGCAATGATTTTCCCGATACACGGGTTATCGGGTTAAGCTCGCATAGCGATTCCCTTACCGAACAAACCATGCTCAACGCTGGTGCAAGCGAATACCTATCCAAATCGGATATATATGATAAGCTGGTTGACACCATTCGCCGCGTTCACCAAAGGGGTGCAAAAGAGGGTTTGTGTCATTCATTAGCTGGAAATACCTAAGTGAAAGGTTGTGCAACCAGATTCGCTGGTCAGGCATATGCAAGGCGGCCCTTAGGCTGGGGAATGGGTCGGCCGAGTTTTGTGGCAGTTTCGATCCACTCATCAATAATCTGCTCTGCGTTATTAAGAGCCTCCTGGTAAGTATTGCCGTCGGCCATACAACCGGGCAGTTCCGGAACTTCAGCTACGTAAGCATCATCCTCAGAACTCCAAAAAATGATAATTTCATATTTTTTTCCCATCGTCATTCTCCAATACGAATTTGATATTTTAAAATAATATCTCTAACTTGTTTAACCTGATACGGCTTTCCCTTACCGTTTTTAGGTTGAAGATTGAGGATTTCCTCGACATCGTTTTTAGTAAAAATATGATGATCACCTTTGATACGCTCATTAAACCCAAGCCGCTTGAGCAAGGCACATAACGTCTCAAATTGAACGTTCGCATCTGATCTGCGCATTAAAATGTGCTCATATAGCTTTCCAAGTTTTCCCATAATTGAATCCTATCACCTCTGCTTATTCATGCCAAGATGCTCAATGGGTCTATTGCCCAACGCTATGGCTGAGGCGCGCGTTCTTTTGCGTCGCCTCCAGCCGATTGTTGGGCCATGCTTGTCGCAAGAAAATCCATCACAGCGGCATTAAATGCCTCTGGGTTTTCTCTGTGCATTCCGTGCGATGCATTTGAGATCGTTACTTTTTGATGTTTTTTTAAGCACGGTTGAAGTGCAGCATGCATCATTCCATAAAGCCAAGGGCTTTTATCACCAGTCACAAGCAGCACCGGTGCCTCTATTTTCCTGGCGTCCTTGCAATAAAAATCCTCCTGCGCATCAATAACGAGGCTTATCAGCGACCATGCGTTGTCCCGGCGGATCTGTTTCCCAGATTCAGGGAGCTTTTTCCAATTACCAGGTATACTGACTGCGTCAGTGAATACCTCAAGTCCACCATCCCAATCTCCTTGTTTTAACAGCTCTATTGCGGAAGTCACAAATTCCTTTCGCTTTTGAACTTCCGCTTTGACCTCAGGTGTTGCAGGAAGCATTTTGTTTAGCGCCGCAGGGTCTGCTAGTACCATACTCTGTACTATTTTGGGATGTTTTGCTGCAAGGATTAACGCGACATCTCCGCCGCGCGAATGTGCAATTAAATGAACCGGGCCAGCATTAAGCTTTTTTACAAATACATAGAGATCGTCTGCGTGTTGGTGCACTGAGAACTTATCTCCCTCACCATCCCAACACTCCGGATAACAGTGACGCAAGCTTACAGCAATAGTTCGGTAGCACGTACTGAATGACTCCATCTGAAGTGCCCACGTACGGTAATCGAATAATGAGCCGTGAACCAACACTAAAGGCGTACCCTGACCGCATTCAAAGTATGCCATTTCATAATCGTTGACCTCAATGGTCTTAACCCCACGTGGCAGTTTACAATAACGAGCTGACATAGTAATTCTCATTAGTGATTGGCTGGACCATTATTCACGAGCAAAAACGCTCGATATTCCCGATCCGGTCAGCCTTGTTTTTTTTAATAATCACTGCAATTACAATAGGATTGAATTAAACCGACTTAATATTCAAATCGAAAAAACAAGCCCTGTTGCATCGTTTCCTTCGCAGGGCCTTAATAATCAGAAAAAAGGGGGTTGAAATTATTTTGTAATATCTATAGTTAAAATATGAACTATACATTCACCTATACATTTTTGTATATGCCGGCCTTTTTGCTCCATACCGGTTCTTGCCAGAAACATATCTGAAATATGATCCAGCTCCAAGCCAGTGGCTTTTGTGCCGGAAGGTGAACGATAGTCGTGTGTTAATCTCCTTTCTAATAAAGAACTTATTTAAAAACAAGGACAGCCGATATATCACTCCACACGCCCGTGAGATTATTTGGCAAAGTTCTGCGGGATGGATATGGACGTGTTTACTTGCCGTATGCACTTGCCAGAAAGTATCGAAATGCTGATAAATCATGGGCCTGGCAGTATGTTTTCCCTGCAAAAACCGTTTCCGTTTCTAATGGGTGCCACAGCGCCAGGGGTGAGCGACGGATGGCAAGTCCCTGATCCAGCCTGGAGGAGGCGAAGGATGTAGAAAGATAGGAATTTGCTTTTTACGCGGCCAAGTATGCAAATCCGACGCTTGTGTGTCATTGCATTTATGAATACAGCATGTTTTCAATGACTGCATCGCTGATTTTGCCTTAGGCTTTGAGCATCTTAAGCACTTCATATGGAAACAGATCCTCCAAATCTTTGGGCTCAGGCTCAAAGCTTTTGGTGAAAGTGCCGTTGCCGGCAAAACAGCCATCGGTGGCGATCAGGTGCAAGTGAGGGTTAAATTGCTGAAAATCACCAAATTCTTCAAAATTTCTTGGTGGTTCCGGTTTGAATGGGTCTTTGAGTCTTGAATGCACCCGGGACGCTTCACCATGCAATTGTGCGCGGGATTGAAAAGCGTTGTATGGTTAACGATGATCAAGATCGTAAAAACTTCGTCACGCGAATATCGGTGGTGCGGCCACGGTGTCATCCTGGGCCGTTTTGATAATAGCTGGCAGGACCGGGACTATGTGCTCAGATAGTTTGGCAAAAAGCAGGGTGAGGCAAAAAAACATTACCAGCAGTTTGTTAAAAAAAGGGATAGTTGGTTTTTATAGCCACCTATAGATAATCTTCTAGAAACGCGTGAATTTCGCACTGTCTTCTTCCAAATCCCGGATGTTTTGCTCGGTCAGCGTCGAAGGACATTCCTTAATGATATCTAAAAATGTATCGGTGGTGATTTTAAAGTCTTTGCCTTCATTATATTCTTTTTCAAAAGCGAAATGGCTGATTTTATGAAAAAGGTATTCAATATCGGCCGGGGTAAAAAGCGATAGTTCAGACACGACAAGGTCAACATCCACATCACCGTGATTGGTATTGGCTAGAAAATGCTTGAAGATCAGCGACCGGCTGTTATGATCCAATTCACCGACAGGGATGATGCAATCGAACCGGCCAGGTCTGATCAGGGCCGCGTCCAATTGGCGAATGTAGTTTGTTGCGCAAACGAGAAGATTTTTCTTCTTTTCTCTCCTGAACAACGGTACCTGTTTTAAAAATTCGTTGACGATGGATTTTTCTGTACGGGAAGCGTTATCACGGTTACCCGCAATTTCTTCAAATTCATCGATAAAAATAACGGTTTCATCAAGATTTCTAGTAATTTCAAATAACTGCTTCAATTTGCTTCCCATTCGATCTTCTCCCTCGATCATCAGATCGCTGGGGCTCACCTCAATGTACCACCATTGAAGTCTTGCCGCTATCGCGCGGGCAAAATGCGTCTTGCCCGTCCCGGGAGGGCCGAAAAAAATAATGGTTCGAGGCGGATAAACACCATGTTTCTTAGCCAAATCGGATTGCGTCAGGGGAAGAACAATGCGTTTATGGACAATCTGTTTTGGCGGTTGGGATTCAGAAATCGTTTCCCAGGCGGCTCTATCGAGCCTTTGGGCGCCCATTCGCTTAAGTTCCTGAATTTTCGTCCTATCAGGTAATTCATGCTTGGCAGAATAGATATTCTCGATAAAATCGGCGCAGGCCACTTTGGACCCGACATCTCTGCCGAGCTTTTCGGATAAGCTCCATTTATGTTCCAGCATTTTTGACCATAAATCGGAAGAAAGCTCCGGATCTAATTTGTGACCCGTCATTTCAAGAATATATCTCGAACACTCTTCGGGCGACGTAACATCCTCTTTTATCAGCATATTATTCCCTTTGGTTTGTTTTCATAAACCTATAACATAACTCGCTATGATTGATTATCAACCCCAATGTTGCAAAAAGTCTGAGGCGTTCAGGGACAAGGCGTCAAGGGTGAAGCTTGAATTAATGATAAAAAGTGATGGTGCAGTAATGAGAATGCATTTAAGAAGTTTATAAATAATCGAATCTCCTAAGTTAAAAACTCAACTTTCAGTTTTCATGAGCCGGTGCCTCCAGCGGGTGGTTTGCGCCAAACGCAGCTTCATTTAAGTGACACTAAGACGCGCTACGGACACCCCGCAAACTCGCTGCGCTTAAACAGTGCGGAGCGCTGAACCTCTGCTGCGTCCAAGTGACACTAAAATTTGCTGCTGACATGGCGCAAACCACCCGCTGGAGGCACCTTCTGCAGAGCAATTACGAAAGCCGAAAGTTGAGTTAAAAAGTTGAAAGCGTGCCCAAAGTTCGATCAAGGGCCCTGTTTTCAGAAAAAAAATTGTAACGTTCCTTTCACAAATATCTCGATACATTCAACCTTTACTTGGAAGTTATTGGTTATTGCGTAACACCCTGGTAGCATCGCAGATCATCATCGGCAGATAGACATTCTTTTCTCCGGAACCTGTGCCTGTAATCGACAAAACTTTGTCTCTACGCAGGATGCTGAACATCAAAAATGTCCACATAAAAGATATATCAAAGTAATCCTTATAAATATCTGTTCCACTTTTTACACGGTCTATTTCCATCGCCTTCTTTTTAGGAGGCAAATAAACAGCCTGTCCCAACGTTTCATTTTTAGGCTAAAAGATGGATACAAAGCTGGGAGTATCAATGGGAGGAGGTAAACATGCAGAAGTTAAGAACAACAATTGAAGCGCTTAAGTCGCAGATGGAAACGCTTCAGAAGCGATCACCGGAAAACAAACTATCCATGGTCGTTTTCAGCGGCAATCTGGACAAGCTACTGGCAGCCCTTGTGATCGCTACAGGTGCGGTGGCCATGGGAATGGATGCGGTACTGTTTTTTACCTTCTGGAGCACACCTGTTTTACGCGATAAAAACAAGTTTATCAGAGGCAAGGATATGGTGGGCAAGATGTTCGGCGCCATGTTGCCCAAAGGCGCAAATGATGTCCAGCTTTCCAAGATGAAGATGGGCGGTTTGGGTACGGCCATGATGAAGTCACTGATGAGAAAGAAAAATATTGCTTCCCTGAAAGAGATGTTCGCGCTGGCCGAAGAGCTTGGAGTACGCATCGTGATTTGTGAAATGTCCATGGATCTGATGGGCTTCAAGCGCGAGGAGATGATTCCATACAAACACCTCGAATTCAGTGGTGTCGCCAAGTTTCTTGAAGAGGCGAGCAGCAGCAAGATTCAGCTCTTTCTTTAATGTTTATTCACAAACGCCAAACCGGCTTATTTGGATAATGAAAAAAGGAGAATAAAAATCACGAATGAGTCAATCAAAGTCAGAAAAAATTTTGATCTCAAGGGATTATCCTGTCCCCTGCCAGTCATTAAAATCAGTAAAGGCATCAAAGAGGTGGAAGTCGGTGAAGTGATTGAAGCCCATACCACCGATCCTGGATCGCTGACCGATATCCCTGCCTGGGGGCGTACCACCGGCCATGAAATCCTCGAAAAAAGTCAGGATGGAAAAGTCATTCGTTTTCTCATACGGCGGACATCGTAATGTGAATAACGGCTCGCCTGGTGAATGTCTTGGATAGTGTCACTTCAATCAGGGGTACAACTAACCATTTTATTCTGAACCAGCTTCAAGCATAAACAGGACGGAAATTAGATAACACCGCCGTGCCCACATCATGCAAACTTCGGATATCCGGTGTTATTGCGTAAGCGATTTACTTAACTGCCAAAAAGGAGGAAAATAAAATGCCAATCGAATCATTTACTGCCGTGAATCTGTTTGAGTGGCTGACCACAAGTGATAATTTTTTGCTTTTGGATGTGCGTAACGATGTCGAATTTAGTCGCTTCAAAGTGGAAGGCCCGTATCCATTTGATATGATAAATGTTCCATACATTGAATTTATCGAGATGGAAGATGAGAGTGTTGCCAAAGTTCCCAAAGGCAAGAAAGTAGGTATTGAATGTTACAGCGTGTGGCCGCCGTCGAAATCGTGGCGCCAAAGGCTGATTTCAATGGCGCCCGCTTCCCGTATACGCCCGCCCGTGACGGTAATAAGCATCGTTTGGGCAGCAATGGGCCGGAAATCGAGGCCATCCACACACCGGGGCATACGCCGGGCAGCACCTGTTATCGTATCGACGGTAAGTATTTAATTAGTGGGGATACGGTCTTTATCAAGTCCATCGGCCGGCCCGACCTGGGCGGCATGGCAGAAGCGTGGTCTGAAATGCTGTTCGGCACCATGGCTGACATCCTTCTGAAACTCGACAACGACACGATTATTCTACCTGGTCACTATATGGACTGGAAGGAGGCCGACGACAACCTGGTCTTCGCAGCAACCATGGGGACGATCCGTAAGGATAATGCCGACATTTATACGATTGCCGACGAAAAGGCTTTTTTCGAATTCATTCGGGCAAACATGCGCCAGCAACCAGAAGAATATGCTAAGATCCGTGAAATTAACGCCGGGCTGGTTGAAGTGGACGAAGAGGAGCAGGAAATCATGGATATTGGCAAAAATGAATGTGCGGCGAGCACGTACCATGCGTGAAGGTCGCTGAGCTGAACACAAATATTACGCTAAGGCTGTTTGAAAATTCCGTATCAGGCCGGACAACCAATCGGAAAACTGCTGTTTGTTTTGCATACATAAAGTTATTGCTTCAGACCGCCGGGTTTTCTCATCTGAAATACGAATGCAGGTTAAATCGACGTATCTACTTGTCAATCCTTTTGCCTGGCACTGCATTTCGAAAAATCATTACAGCGTGTCAACCATTTCAGGCCATTTTTGCTTTTATTAGATTCGAGGTCGATCTGTCTTATAATGGTTTTGCCGATGATCCAACGCCGGCGGTCTGAAGTAAAATAGATGTCCTCCTATTGTCGATGGTTATAAAAACGGATGTGACAGCCTAATCGATGTATTTGTCCAATCCCATGTGCTGATGAAATGCCAGAAATGCCGACTTACCGAATTTGGGCAACAGCGACAAGTAGCTGAATCCGTCCATTGGCAGGCTGAACCGCTCCAGGCCGGGTTCCGTACAGCGGCGACAGTCATCAAAGTGACCGATGCTTTTGCGAATGCGGTTCGCCTTTTGTGAAAAAAAGATATCTTCCAGTGGTTGTCTCCGGATATTACCGACGGAGCGGTCGATCAGGGGACAGAGGTACAGGTCGCCGGAGCTGCGCACAAAGAAGTAGTTAAATCCGCAGCTGCAAGGTTTTTTCATGACGCCGGTGTAAAAATAGTCAATCAGTCGCTGGCTGTGATAACTCCAGCCAGCGGATTCCCGCCTGAAAAAACGCACCATCTTGGATCTGTCTTCAGCACTGAATGCCAGATCTTCGGCCAAATCCGTGTTCAGGTATCTTCCACCGGTGATGATGCAGGGTGAAATGATGGTGAACAAATGATTGGCTTTGGCATATTCGGCAATCCCGGAGAGTTCGTCTACGTTGATTGGCAGGATGGTGGTCTTTATACCGATGATGAGGTTCGGGAAGCGCCGGCGAAGACCGATCAATCCCTGGAGGGTGGCCTTCAGTTTCGGCCAGGCGTCTTTGACGTTGCGGATCCGGTCGTGAACCGGTCCGGCCGCATCCATGGCACAAACCATGATCAGTTCGATGTTCTCACGCGCCAGTCGACTGACCATATCTGTGGCAGCAGGGATGATCCGCCGGGTTAGAAAACCGTTGGTCGTGACTGCCACGGCTCTTAACTGCTTCAGGTGGGTATGTTTGAGTTCGCACAGACCTTGAATAAGGTCCTTCAGGTCGTGTCGGAGAAAGGGCTCTCCGCCGGTTACATCCAATTCCCGCAGATCGGACAGCACGGGTGATGAGAGCAGCGCCAGCCAGTCCATGACAGGCAGGTTCGGCACCCGGGCAGGTATTTTCCAGATGTTGCACATCACGCAGCGCGCGATGCAATCGTGGGTGATCTCAATGCTTGCGGCTTGCGGTCGACCCGGTCGTCCGGTCATGTGAAGAAAACGGAAGCGGATACCGTTGAACAGCAATCTTGCAATCAATTTTGCGATATCCGTGTGTTTTTCTTTTTCGGCCGGCATTTTCTCTCTAAGAACCCTTTTTTACTCAACCCCTGCTGCAAAACGATTCAACTGTCGGCAGCATGGTCCAATGGTAAACGGCTTTGCGCAACGAACAGCGATCTTCAGGGCCCATTAATTTGCCACGGGCGGTTGCCGCCCTTCCCATGCAACCGCCCCTGCAATGATTTTTTCCGGGGCAGCGCGCGCAGTGTAAAAGCATGCGCTGCCTTTTGCGATTCACAATCGGTATCTTGCGCCACCGGGCAAGGGCCTTTTGAATAACCCGGCCCATGGGTCGGGAGTAGGCGCTTTGCGATGCATAGCGGTCCAGCAGTAACATAGTGCAGGGATAGATCAATCCTTGGGCATCCACAAAGATGCTTTTTAAGCATTTACAATTGCCATCGCTGGACGCCATCCGGTTTTTAAACCACTCTATCGCCGCGATGGTTGCTTTTTGATCACACAGTTTTTTGAAGACGGCATCGTTTTGATAAAGGTGGATCAACTCCCAATACTGGACCGGGGTCGGCAGGCTCATGCGCGTCGAAGCGGCTGCCCGTCCGCCTTTGACGAGGGTAAAGCTGACCAGACGCTCGATTCCCATTTTGTCTATGTTTTCCAACAATTCCGGTAATTCTATCATGTTGTGCGCCATCTCGGTGAAGGCCACCCGGGTTTGGGGTCCCAAACCGGCTCCGACCAGCAGGCGCAATCCGGCCATGACACCAAAATAGCTGCCCGAACCCCTTACCAGATCATGGGTTCGGGGATGTGCGCCGTCCAGGCTGACTTGAATCGTCAACTTGTCAGTATTTAATTCCTGCAACACTTCAACATGCTTGCGGGAGATCAATGTGGCGTTGGTTTGGAGACAGACGTCATCGATCCCGGCATGTTGCAGGCAAAATTGAAGGATGGCATGCCAATCCGGGTGGGATAGAAATTCACCGCCGGTGAGGGTGATATGGGAACCGCCCAGTTTCGTGAAGGCATTGATCACACGCCGTATTTTGGGGGCGGCGACCGGGGAGGCGCTTTCGGGGTTTTTGCAATCGAGCCAGCAATGACGGCAGTGTAAATTGCATCCGTCGGTAACCATCAGGGTCATTGTTTCAGGCGGATGAAGCCCGGCATCGCGAATTTGTTCGATGAGGTCTGTTTTACCGGTCGATGGGGTTCTGTTTGTATGATGTTCCATTATCGTTGCGCTTTAACAGTTTTGATGCTTTGTCCATGTCTACAATTGATCGACAACGACGCCTAATACATCGAGCAAATGGACTTTGCGCCGGTCCTTTTTCATCCAGAAGAGGACGCCGGACGTCGGTGCTTTGATTTTGATATGGCCTTTGGGGGTGTCTACGAGGGCAATCACTTCTCCGGTCTCGATTTCGGCGCCATTGGATTTACACCATTGTCCGAGCCACAGCCGGTTTCTGCATCTGGGCATACCCATCCAGCCGATTTTGGGAAGCTTAATGAGTGTCATCACCCTCCCCTTCCCATTGTTCCCATTGATCACAGCCTCCGTGGGGCGGCTTTGCTTTTTGCAACCGTCGGCATTGGCCTTTGGCCGATGGTTTGACGACGGCCTTTCCGGCCGCCCATTCCCTTTTACCCCCCCAAGACCTGCAGATACCGCAGACTTGTTTACTACCGTCAAGTTCCATGAATCTATTAACCTCAGCTTTGCTTTTCGAAGAATTCTTTGCCTACCCCGCAATTGGGACAAAACCAGGAATCGGGAAGATCCTCAAAGGCCGTTCCCGGAGCGATGCCGCCGTCGGCATCGCCCTCTGCCGGATCATACACATAACCGCAGGCGGTGCACTCCCATTTGTCCATTTAGATGCCTCCTTTCTTGTTTGCTTCTATTCGAAGCCGCAAATTCCGCGGAGTCTGTCGATTCCCTCTTTTTTCAGAATAACGCCCAGCCTTAAATTACGGGTTTGGGGTCGTGTCGAAACACCTCGATAATATTTAAGAATTTTGTCCACTGCTTCCATTGCATGGTCGTCGCTGATACTGCGGGCAATGGTCTGGGCAATCATGGGCTCCTTGCCGCCGGCGCCGCCCACCATCAGCACCCAGCCTTTGGGCAGACCGATCAAGCCGATATCCTTGATGGCCGGTTCAGCGCAGGAGTTGAAACAACCGGCAATACCGATTTTGACCTTGGCCGTAATTTTGGGAAAGGGGTAAATACGATCTTCCAGCGTGCGGGCAAAGGCCAGCGTATCCCGTTGGCCACGGTTGCAATAGGTGGTGCCCGGACATACTTTGATGTACTGCTGGCACAGTGCTGTTCCGGCCTGGGCCTTCATGCCCAGTTCGGCGTAGATGTCATTGATATCTTCTTCCTGAATCCCGACGATGGCCAGGCGTGCGTCACCGGTGACCTTCAGAATTTTGGCATTATATTTTTCGGCCACATCGGCGATGCGTCGACCGGTGGGCACGTCAAAGACACCGCCCGGCAGCCGGATCGTAATCGCATAGGTTTCTTCATCTCTTTGCAGGATGGCGCCCTTGGCCAGCAGATCATCTTTTGCCATGCTTGCCCTCCCTTTCTTTAATGACGGTTATCCTGAAGTGCCTGTCGATTGCTCCTGTTGGTAGTCCAACGGATAGGCCATCAACAGCGTTCTAAATGCTTCCATCTCCGCCTTGCTGTTGGCGATCACCCCCAGTGTGTCTCCGATGTTCACTCTTTCTCCGATTTTTCGAAGGATGAACAGCATCCCCGATGCCATGGCCTCGATTTCCAGGGAAGCTTTGGTGGTTTCAACCACCGCCAGGGGCTGCCCCTCTTCCACCGGTTCGCCATCCATTCCCAACCACTTGGTGAGCATCGGCTTGGAACTGTAATTTTTCATCAAAGCGATGTAGCGCGGAACATTGACTAATGTGATCATGGGAACTCTCCTTTGCTGCGGCGCTGCACTGACCTAGATACCGGTTTTATATTTCGGACCGCTAACCCAAATAAAGAAAATTCGGCCTTCATTTTATTCGCCTGGAACGTTTTAGGTTTTAGGTTATGGGTTATAGGTCCGTTATATTTTGATTGCTTTTTTTACCTTATCCAGACCCAGCTCATCGATGATGCGGCCCATGCGGACCTTGGGCTTGAAATCCCCCGACTCGTACCATTTGATGACGGCATCCGTTGCAGCAAGGGCTTGGTCATCGTCGAGCCCCTCTGCGATGATGTCTCCAAAGCGCGGTTTGGCCCCACAGGTCCCGCCGATGCTGATCTGCCAGCCATCGGGCAGGCCGATCAGCCCGACTTCCTTGAACCGCGGCGCATTACAGGCATATTCGCATCCGGCCACACCGATTTTGAACTTGGCTGAAAGCACGCGGCCATGGTGACGACGGTCCAACTCGCCGCCCACACCCATGGCATCCTGTTTGCCGTGGCGGCAATAGGTCGTTCCCGGGCAAAATTTGACCATCCGCACGCATAAACCGATGGCGTAACCGATATTGCGTTCAACATCTTTCCAGAAGTCGGCCAGATCTTTTTCTTGAAGGCCGAAAACGGCGATGCGTTGGCCGGAAGTCATCTTCATGGCTTCAGCATGGTATTTTTCGGCTGTGTCCACCATTTTGCGGAAATCGGCGACGCTGATAAACCCGCCGGGAATGTGAGGCGCTACGGCATAGGTTTGCTTATCCCGTTGGATGATCGCGCCCTTTTCGAAAATATCTTCTTTCATACTGCCGGCCTCCGTTGACAGGATTTTTAAAGTTTTGTTCAGGGGACAAGGTTGCGTACGGGAAAAGTAAAGTGCTCTATTGGATAAGGTGTTTAGGCCATCCGCCCCCGGTTATACTTTAGAATGTGCGTGTCGATGAGCGAAAAGCATGGCTGAAGGGGGCGGATGGCTATCTGGTGACCACTATTAATGATCCTGTTCCGTGGAAACTATTTTAGATCAGCTACTGCCTGGGCGGCATCACCAAGACCCAGTTCTTCCAGCTTTGCCTTTGTCGGGATGCCGGTTTCCTTGTCCCATCCTCTGATGTCGTAGTACTCGTCCTTCATTTTTTCGAATTGATTTTCGTCGATCACTTCTCCTTTGTAAGGCCCTTTTTGCAGCGGCTCTTTGAAGAATTTCTTGGGAAGGCTGTCGTCCTTGCGACGGAGGCCCTGGCGAACATCGAACAACCGTTCCAGATTGCGCACCCGTTCCGAGACTTTCAGAATCTCATCGATGCCCCAATCCTTGCCGGTGGCCAAAGTGAATATCCGACAGGCCATTTCCACGTCATTATAAATAAACAGGCCGTACAACCACTTGCATATGCCCATATTATCGGCGACCCGCTCCATATGCTCGGAGATGACCGCCGAGCGGGCTTTGCCCTTGTAGGACGTCGGAATGGCGGCTTCCTCATCGCCGAACTGTTCTTTGGCCACTTGCTGAAACCAGTCATTGGCATGGTGCCAGTCGACTTCCAGCAGACTGCCCCGCAGCGGCAAAGGATCGCC
>JASFER010000082.1:0-21707 GCA_050124755.1 Desulfobacteraceae bacterium | reverse complement strand
GACGATCTATTCCATGGATATGCAAATCCAGGTTCCTGAGGGTGCATCGTTGGATGAATTCAGTGATGGCCTCGACCAAATCGCAGCCGATTTAAATGTTGAAATTACCATAGATAAAATATGAGATTGGGATTTTCATACCTGACCCCGATTACAGTTTGTTCACCATGACCGGCACAACCTTTAAGGCCGGCATGCGTGCGAAGGGGTCCATCGGCACGGCGCTCAACAGCGCGTTGAAATTGGGCCGGCTGAAATGAATCGGTGCAAAAAGGTAGCCCTGTGAAACGCTGTCGCTGACTTTCAAGCGCAGCTTGACCGAACCGAAGGGGCTGGTCACACGCACCGGCGCCTCACTTGCAAGACCGGCTTTTTGGGCGTCATCCCTGTTCATCTCCACAAATGACGCCTTTGAGGACCGGGTGAGTTTTTTGCTGCGGCGCGACATCTCGCCGGTGTTGAAGTGCTCCAGCAAGCGGCCGGTGATCAGCACAAAGGGATAACTGTCGGTCTTTTCCATCAGGCTCCTGGGCGATGCCACCGGAAAGAACCTGGCCCGCCGGTCGCGAAACATGAAACCATCCTGATACAACCGGGGTGTTCCCGGATGTTGATCATCGTAGCAGGGCCAGAAGATCCCCGGTGATTTACGCAACCTTGCATGGGAAATGCCGGAAAATATAGGCGCCACCTGGCGGATCTCTTCCCAGATCTCTTCGGTGGATGCATTGTTCCAGTCGTGACCCATGGCCCTGGCGAGCCGCTGGACAATCCGCCAGTCGGCCTGCGCCTCGCCCGGCGGGGTCAATCCCTCTGCCGTGTATTGAATGCGCCGGGCGGCGTTGGTATAGGTGCCCGCCTTTTCGCCCACCACGGCGGCCGGGAAAAGGACGTGGGCGTATTGAGATGTTACCGTGGGATAAATGTCCTGCACGATGAGCAACTCGAGGCGCTGCAGCATCCAGGCCACGAAGGTCGACTGGGGTTCGGAAACGGCCGGGTTTTCCCCAATGATGTATAAGGCGCGAATCTTGCCGGAAGCGATATCGTGAATCATCTCCGGCGCCGACAGCCCGATCTTGGCCGACAAGCTGCGCTTCCAGAGCGCCTGAATGTGAATCCGCGCGGCCTCGTCATCCACCGGCATATGGCCCGGGAACAGATTGGGCAGCGCACCCAGGTCACAGGCGCCCTGAACGTTGTTCTGGCCCCTTAGCGGCGCCACACCGCATCCGGGCTTGCCCATATTGCCGGTCAGCAGCGCCAGGTTGACCAGGGCGGCCACATTGTCCGTTCCGTGGGCGTGCTGGGTCAGCCCCATGCCCCAGATAAAGATGGTCTTTTTATCGTGGATGAGTTCCGCCGTCTTTTCCAGGTCCTCGCGGCGCACATCGGCTCTGGCACAGGCGATATCGATGTCCAGATCTTTAAGGCTTTCGGCATAGGCATGAAAACCGATGGTATGGCGCTGGCAAAAGGATTTGTCGTGCCACTCCTTTGAAAGGATGATTTTTCCCAGCGCTTTGAGCCAGTAAATGTCGGTGCCGGGCCTGGACTGAAGATGGACGGTGGCATGCTTGATGATGCTGGTTTCACGGGGATCGGCCAGGATCATGTTGATGCCCCGTTCTTTGGCGCTTTTGCGAATCCGCTTCCAGATAATCGGATGGGTTGACGTGGTGTTGGCCCCCACCACGAAAACGGTTTCGGCGATATCGTAATCTTCGAAAAAAACGCTCACCGCGCCATAGCCCAACTGCCTGCGCAATCCGGCTTCCGAGGGGCCGTGACAAAGCCGGGCACAGTTGTCCACGTGGTTGTTGCCGATAACACAGCGCTGGAATTTCTGGGAAAGATAGATCTCCTCGTTGAGAATTTTGCCGCTGCTCAACATACCCACGCTTTCAGGGCCATGCCGGTCGATAATGGCCGCAAGCTTTCGGGCGGCGGTGCCGATGGCCTCGTCCCAATACACTTTTTGCAGGCGGCCGTTGCGTCGTACCATGGGGTGCCGCAGCCGGTCCGGACTGTTGATGATCTCGTGTACGGAAAATCCCTTCACACAGAGGTATTTTTGGTTGAGCTGTTGATTGCGGCCGGACGCTTTGCTTTTAACCGGGATACCGCTTTCATCCAGGGTGAGTTCCAGGTTGCATCCGACGCCGCAATAAGGGCAGACGATGGGGATCTCGTTTTTTTCCATGGCACCCTCCCTATTATGTCCGCCTGAGTCAGCGACCACCCGCATAGCAGGTGGCTTGGATGGTTTTTGATCAAACCTTGTGCTTTGCAGGCGGCAAAAACTTAGACGATGGTCGACGTGCCGTCTATAGCTATCATTTGCGGCCATAGGCCGCAAATGATAGCCCCACTTACATTATTCCTCCTTAACTTTGATTTTCTCTTTGACTATGGCCGAGAAATAATTCCTGGTTTCTTTGACGATCACCGGTGACAGGGCCACCAGACCGATCAGGTTGGGGATGGCCATCAACCCGTTAAAGGTATCGGACAGGGACCAGACGAAATCCAGTTTGGCAATCGCCCCTATCCCGACAAAGATGATAAAAGCGTAACGATAGGGCTTGACCGCCTTATCGCCGAAAATATACTCGATGGATTTCTCGCCGTAGTAGCACCAGCCCAGGATGGTGGAGTAGGCAAACAGCATCAGGCCGATGGTGACGACATATTTACCGCCGGCAAAGCCGCTCTGAAAGGCTAAGGTGGTCAGCTCTGCGCCGGTTTTGCCGCTGTCCCAGGCGCCGGTGAGAATCAACACCAGACCGGTCATGGTGCACACGATGATGGTGTCGATAAAGGTTTGGGTCATGGAAACCAGGGCCTGGGCCACCGGATGTTTGGTCTGGGCGGCGGCGGCCGCAATGGGGGCGCTGCCCAGTCCGGACTCGTTGGAGAAGATGCCGCGGGCCACGCCCATGCGAATGGCCATCATGACGCTGGCGCCGGCAAAGCCGCCCGAGGCCGCCGTGGGCGTAAAGGCCTCTTGAAAGACCAGCGCAATGGCTTTGGGAATGGCGCCGATATTGAGCACCAGCACCAGCAGGGCGCCGGCCACGTAAAAAATGATCATAACGGGCACCACCGTGCCGGTGACCTTGCCGATGCTTTTGATGCCGCCCAGAATCACCAAGGCGGTTAAAATCATCAGGACGATGCCGGTGACATACATGGGCACATGAAATGTGGCATGCACGGCGTCGGCCACGGAGTTGGACTGCACCATGTTGCCGATGCCAAAGGCGGCGATGCTGGCAAATACGGCAAATATAAAACCCAGCCACTTCCAGCCCAGACCGTTGGCGATGTAGTACATGGGACCGCCGCTCATGGTGCCGGACTCGTCCGTGGTGCGGTATTTTACGGCCAATACGGCTTCACTGTATTTGGTGGCCATGCCCACCAGGCCGGTGATCCACATCCAAAAGAGCGCGCCGGGTCCGCCGGCGGCGATGGCGGTGGCCACACCGGCGATGTTGCCGGTGCCCACGGTGGCGGACAGCGCGGTCATCAAGGCTTGAAAATGGGTGATGTCGCCGGGTTCGTCCGTCTTTTCTTTTCTTTTGACCAGCGCCAGCCACAGCGAGTACCCTAATTTACTGAACTGCACGCCCTTGAGGGCAATGGTCAGGTAAAAACCGGTGCCCACCAGAAATATCAGCATGGGCGGCCCCCATGCAAAGGCGCCGATACTGCCGACAAGCGCTTCAATTTGACTAAACATATACTCCTCCTCTTGAAAAAAGCTTCCTATTCTTGCTCAACCACATATTCCATCCGATAAGTGGATATTTTTCCCTTGGTAAAGCGCCACACTTCGATGGGGGCCAGCACATCGCCGTGCGCATCGAAATCCACCGGACCGGAAGCGCCTTCGTAATTGATGGGAGTGCCTTCGGCGAGCAGTTTGAAAGCTTTCTCAAACTCTCCCGGACCGACAAAGGTACCCGGCGCACAGGCCACATCTCTGAGCTGATTGCGGATGTTTTCAGTGGTCAGGGGCAGTTTTTTGGCCTTGGCGGCATAGGCGGCCAGGCCGATGACGGCGGCGGCATCGTAGGCATTGGCGATGAAAGGGCTTTTGGGCAGATCTTTATAGGCGTCCTTGAAATCGGCACTGAATTTTATGAATGCTGCTCCAACAGCGACCCCCGGCGCGGTTCCCATGGCGCCTTCCAGTTTTTCCGGACCCACCGCCGCCGCCAGTTCCTCGGACTTGCTGCCGTCACAGAACAGAAATTGTCCGGCATGGTAGTTCTCAATGGCCTCTTTGACATAGATTTTGGCGTGCTCGGGATAGCTGAACACGCACAGGACATCGGACCGTCCGCTGCGAAAAGGCTTGGTGCTGTACATGCGCGAGTAGGCATTGCGCAGCTCGGCGGCATAAGACTTGGCCACCTCCTCGCCGTGGGGAATCATGGTGTAGACAAATCCGCCCCGCTTGGTGAATGAACGGGAGAACTGCCTGGCCAAGCCCTGGCCGTAAGGGTTGTTCACGTACATCACGGATGCGGTTTTGAACAGACCGGCCGCCAGACGGCCCAGCACAACCCCCTGGAGGTTGTCCGACGGGCATGTCCGGAAAAGATAATCCTTGTCTGCATCCTGGGGCAGATCCGTAATATAGGCCGCTGTTGCGCCGGGCGAAATCATCAGCATGTTGGCCGGAGAGGTCACGCTTTCGGCCACTGGAATGATGACGCCGCTGGACGATGAACCGATGATTGCCAGGACCTTATCTTTTTGGATCAGTTTTTCGGTCGCCTTTTTGGCGGCATCGGCCATGGTCCGGCTGTCTGCATGGACGAAGGTCATGGTCAATCCGGCGGCGGCCATTTGTTTGGCCGCCAGCTCGACGGCCTGCTGGTGCCTGGGCCCCCAATCCTGCAGCGCGCCGCTGTGGTCGAAAAGGGTTCCCACGACCACGCTCTGCGCCGACACCGGGGACGCCGCGACAATACTGAATATGATCACGGTTAATAATATGAGCCGCTTCATATAACCTCCTTGAAGGATAGATGTCACAATCGGTTGATGGAGACCGGCGGTCCGCGATGACGGCTCCGGCCGGTCTCCTTGCTTATGGGTACGTTCTGCAGTTCGGTCAAGCGCTACAAGAGTTGGTCAATGGGCGTGTAGGTCAGGTTGCAGGCATCCGCCACGCCTTTATAGGTGACCTTGCCGTCAACAATGTTGGCTCCGGCTTTGATCTCCGGATTGGCCTGCATGGCCTTTTTCCAACCTTTGCCGGCAATCTCCAAAACATAGGGCAGCGTAGCGTTGGTGAGAGCGATGGTGGCTGTTCTGGGCAGGGCGCCGGGCATGTTGCTCACTGCGTAATGGACAATGCCGTCAACGGTATAGGTCGGCCGGGCGTGGGTGGTCTCTGCGGAGGATTCAAAACATCCCCCCTGGTCAATGGCCACATCCACCAGTACCGCACCCTTTTTCATGGTGCCGAGCATATCGCGGGTCACCATTATCGGCGTTCTGCTTCCCGGCACCAGCACCGCCCCGATCACCAGGTCGGCTTTGGGGAGCAGCTCGCGAATGGCGGCCGGACTGGACATCACGGTATAACAGTTGGGCGGCATGATGTCGTCGAGATAGCGCATGCGATCCAGATCCACGTCGAGAGCGAACACATTGGCGCCCAGGCCGGCGGCTACCCTGGCGGCCGTGCCGCCCACCATGCCCGCGCCGATCACCAGCACCGTGCCCGGATCCACACCGGGCACTCCGCCCAGCAGGACGCCGTGACCATGCTGGGCCATCTCCAGGTATTTGGCGCCTTCCTGAATCGCCATGGCGCCGGCCACCTGGCTCATGGGTTTGAGCAGCGGAAGCGTACCGTCGGCCTTTTGAATGGTTTCGTAGGCGATATTGATGCCGCCTGTTTCGATCAACGCCCGGGCCAGTGCTTTCGATGTGGCCAGGTGAAGATAGGAGAAGTAAATCTGGTCCTTGCGAAGCAATTGGAATTCTGAAGACTGGGGTTCCTTGACCCGCAGGATCATCTCCGCGCGTTCGAAGATGGATGTCGCCGAGTCGGCGATTTGGGCGCCGGCCTGGATGTAATCGCCATCCGGGAAGCCGCTGGCCCTGCCCGCCGCCGTTTCAACCAACACGTCGTGTCCGTTGTGCTTCAGGATTTCAACGCCGGCCGGGGTGACGGCGACCCGATTCTCATCGGTCTTGATCTCTTTGGTGATACCTATCATCATGGTGCACCTTCTTTCTGAAATCGATCAAAGGTTGAAACATGCACCCTTTATGCGGTGGTTCCGGTTGAACTTTGCACAGGGGCTGCGCCGGATGTCGAACGGGAACTGGCATCCGGCTCCGTTGAGCTCTCCTAAAGCAGATCATCGATGGGTGTGTAACCCAGATCAAAGGCTTCGGCCACCGCCTTGTAGGTCACCTTGCCGTTGATGACGTTGGCTCCCAGCTTTATCTCCTTGTTCTCCTGCATGGCCTTTTCCCATCCCTTGTTGGCGATCTCCACGGCGTAGGGCAGTGTGGCGTTGGTCAATGCCATGGTGGAGGTGCGGGGCACCGCACCGGGCATGTTGGCCACACAGTAGTGGACCACCCCGTCTACTACATAGATGGGATCGCTGTGGGTGGTGGCCTTGGAGGTTTCAAAACAGCCGCCTTGATCGATGGCCACATCCACCAGTACGGCTCCCGGCTTCATTGTTTTGAGCATATCGCGGGTGATCAGCTTGGGGGCCTTGGCGCCCGGCACCAGCACGGCGCCGACCACCACATCGGCTCTTTGAATCAGTTCACGGAGGGTTGCCGGGCTGGAATACAGGTTAAAGCAGTTGGCCGGCATCACATCGCTCAGGTAGCGCAGGCGATCCAGGTTCATATCCAGGATGTACACCTTGGCGCCCAGACCACAGGCCATTTTAGCGGCATTGATGCCCACGATGCCGCCGCCGATCACCACAACGTTGCCCGGATCAACCCCCGGTACGCCGCCGAGCAGGACCCCGTGGCCGCCCTGGGCCATCTCCAGGTATTTGGCGCCTTGCTGGATGGCCATGCGCCCGGCAACCTCGCTCATGGGCGTCAACAGGGGCAGGGAACCGTCCTCCTTTTGAATGGTCTCGTAGGCAACGCAAACCGCCTTGCTTTCAATCAGGCCGCGGGTCTGCTGTTCGTCTGCAGCCAAATGAAGATAGGTAAATACGATCTGGCCTTGGCGGATCAGCCCGTACTCGGATGGCTGCGGCTCCTTGACGTGCATCACCATGGCGGAACGGTCAAAAATCTCTTTGGGGGTGTCGATGATGTCGGCACCGGCATCGATGTAGGCCTGGTCATTAAACCCGCTGCCGATGCCCGCCGCTTTCTCAACCAGAACGCTGTGCCCGTTCTGACGCATGACCTCCACACCCGCCGGGGTCATGCACACCCGATTCTCTTCAACCTTAATTTCTTTTAAAATCCCTACAATCATACCTTCCTCCTTTTGTTCGAATGACAAGGTTGCGCATAAATGATGTTTTGTACTGAAGACATATGGCAAAAGGCCTGCCAAAATTGATGGGTTGATGGAGAAAGTGAAATGGAAAATTGCTGCGGAGGAAAAGGTGTGCGGGTTTTACAAGTCAATCCAGCAGATTACAAAAACAATCAAAGAAGCCGGGCATCACTGGATTTGAAAATTGTGAACGAACTGAGTTCCTATTCAATGATTCTAATCAAGCATTTTGGCAACAATATTTGCCACTATTGCTTGGAATATCAACTATCTATTTGATAAAATTACTTTTTTATGATTGGCAATAAAAGTATCCGCCTGGTACAGAATATTGCCATCCGGGGTCGCGCTTGCTGAAGACCTTGATCAGGCCGTGCCGGATATTAGAAAGCGCTCGCTGTCTCAGCCTCAGTAAGAATTCAAATTTTCCCATATCCTGGCGGAACAAGTCAAGCGCCTAATTGGTCCGAAAAAGAGGCCGTTTGATCGTCACACCAATCCGGCTCTGCGATAGAGGTCATAAAAATGGTGGGTGGGGCCGTGTCCCTTGCCGATATCCAGGGCGTGTTCTATGGCGCCTGTGATATAGGCTTTGGCCTTTTGAACCGCATCGAAGAAAGCCTCGCCTTTGGCCAGGTAGGCGGCAATGGCGGATGAGAAGGTGCATCCCGTGCCGTGGGTATTGGGGGTGGCCGTGCGCGGGCTGCTCAATTGCCGAAATGACCGGCCGTCGAATAAAATATCGGTGGCGGCCCGGCCTTCCAGATGCCCTCCTTTGACCACCACTTTTTCGGCACCCAGGTGGACGATTTGTCTGGCGGCGGCTTCCATCTGCTCCACATCGGCGATGGCGTGCCCCACCAGCGTCTCGGCTTCGTGGAGGTTGGGGGTCACCACATTTGCCAGGGGGAAAAGCCTTTCCACAAGCGCCCGTCGGGCATCCGCTTTGAGGAGGGCATAACCGCTTTTGGATATCATTACCGGATCCAGCACCAACGGGGGCCGCTGGACCTTTTCCAACGCATCGGCAATGGCGTTGACGAGCCTGACGCTGGATACCATGCCGATCTTCACGGCATGGATAGCCATGTCGTCAAACAGGCAGGTGATCTGATCATGTACGATTTGGGGTTTAATCTCCTGAATGGCATGCACCATCCGGGTATTTTGAACGGTCACCGCTGTTACCGCGCTCATGCCGTAAACGCCCAGGGCCTGAAAAGTCTTCAGATCGGCCTGAATGCCTGCGCCGCCCGAGCAATCAGACCCCGCTATGGTCAACGCCGTTTTGATCGGATTGGTCATGGTTGTTCCCGGACCTAAGGGTTGACTAATAGATGGTGCCATGACAGGAACCGCTGCACCTTATCATCACCGTAGCGTTGAAGTTTGGCGATGACCTGTTCAACGGAATGCGCCTTGGCGCCGTTGGTCTTGGAAAAGAACTTGTCGGCATAGCAAATGATCATCTCCTCAATGGAGATTGGCAACATTTCCCGCTTGGGCAAAGGCAGATTCCGGGATTTGATATCCTTGCGGGTGAGGCCGACACCCACGTGCCGTTCGCAGACCAGGGCGTGTGCTTTCAAACCGTATTTTTTTAGAATGCGACCACCCATCACCCCGTGACAAATGTAAGACTTTTTGCCATAACAGCCGATTTTTGGGAAAGCTGTCTTATAGATGCCGATATCGTGCAGCATGGCGGCTTCGGATATGAAGGTCAAATCCGGCTTCAGGTGGGGCACCTTTTCGGCGATGGCCAGGGCTTTATCTCTCACCTGCTCGCTGTGGCGAATGAGAATGTCGGCCAAAGGCAAACCCTTTTGATAATAATCGAATATGATGTCGAGGGGGTTCATCAGACTGCATCCGCCAGCAGGACGCCCTCAATAAAAGGGGTCAAATCGCCGTCCAGAACACTGTTGATGTTACCCACTTCCAGGTTGATGCGGTGGTCTTTCACCATCTGGTAGGGATGCATGACATAGGATCGAATCTGGTTGCCCCAGGCAATCTCATCTTTGCTGTCGTGCAACTGCTGCATCTCCCGGTCCTGCTTTTGCTTTTCGTGCTGATAGAGTCTGGATTGCAGCACCTTCATGGCCATATCCTTATTGCGGTGCTGGGATTTCTCCTGCTGACACTGCACCACAATGCCGGTGGGCAAATGGGTAATGCGCACGGCACTGGAAGTTTTGTTGACATGCTGTCCGCCGGCACCGCTGGCCCGATAGGTATCCACACGCAGGTCTTTGTCTTCAATCTGGATCATAATCTCGTTGTCGATCTCCGGATAGACAAAAACGGAAGCAAAAGAGGTCTGTCGCTTTCCGCTGGCATTGAACGGCGAGATCCGCACCAGTCGATGCACACCGATCTCGGTTTTCAGGTAACCGTAGGCGTACTGCCCTTTTACCGTAAAGGTGGTACTTTTGGTGCCCGCCTCATCACCGGGTTGGAGGTCGATGATTTCGGTTTTAAAACCGCGCTGCTCGGCCCAGCGCAAATACATACGAAACATGATGTCCGCCCAGTCCTGGGCATCCGTACCGCCGGCACCTGCATTGATGGAAACGATGGCGTTGTTGGCGTCCTGTTCGCCGTCCAGCATCATACCAATGGAAAAGTCATGGATGCGCTTTTCCAGCTCATCCACCTGCACCTGCACATCGGCCAGGGTTTGCCGGTCATCTTCCTCCAGCGCCATGGCCAGCAATAGTTCGTTATCTTCCACTTCCGTCATCAACTCCTGATAGGTATCGATGCGGTTGGTCAGAAAAGTGCGCTCTTTTAAAATGCCGGTGGTTTGTTCAGGTGAGTCCCAAAATCCCTTTTGGGCGATCATGGCCTCCAGTTCGTTGAGACGGTTTTGCTTGGCGGTCAGGTCAAAGACAGTCTCCGATCTGGGTGAGTTTGGCACTGAGGTTTTTAATGGATTGTTTGAGTTCTACAGACATGGCGACCTCCTGGATAACGGCTGAACAAAAACCTTTAACTCCCTCCCCCAACCCCTCCCGCCAGGGGATGAGCGTCTTCGTTCAGGTACCAAATAATAACGATTACCCCATTTGTGGCAAAATTGCCCGTGTATATCAAGAGTAAAAACTAATTTTCAAGCACGATTTCTGCTAAAAAAATGCCTCCCGATATAAATGGACAGAGTAGCGAAGACAATGATTCCAAGCGGCCACTCTCCCCAACGGTTATACAATGAAGAGACCTCCAACAGTGAAATGCGGTACTTAACCGTAGCCTCTTGATACAATTGTGTAAGTGCCACAATCCGGCCGCATGGATCGATAAATCCACTGATACCGGTATTGGCGGCCCTTGCCAAGTGGCGCCGGTTCTCCACGGCTCGGAAAACCGCCATGGAAAAGTGTTGAAATGCAGCGCTGGTGCGCCCAAACCAGGCATCATTGGTAATATTGACCAACAGGTGGGCGCCGTTTTGGGCCATGGCACGCGCCAGTCCGGGAAAAATCACCTCATAGCAGATCAGCATGCCGATGCGGTGCCCCTCCCATGCCAGGGTGTTACCCTCATGGCCGGGTTTGAAGTCCCCCACCTGCGCCACCATCTTATTGATAAACGGCAACCACCGTTTCAAAGGCACATATTCGCCGAACGGTACAAGGTGGACCTTGTCGTATTTTCCTTCGACTTGACCCTCGGGGGAAACCAGGTAGGCACTGTTGTGATAAATCAAGGATTCTTTACCGGCTGCATATGAAGGACTGCCGATGACAAAATGCGCCTTAGCGGTTTTGATGCCCTCGACAACCATCCCGGTCAGGACCCGGTCATCCAAAAAATAAAAGGGGGTGGCGGTTTCCGGCCAAATCACCAAATCGGCATCCTGAACAGAGGAATTCAATGAGAGGTTTCTGTATTTGACCGTGGTCAACATTTGAAAACGCGGGTCCCATTTGTGGGCCTGGTCGATGTTACCCTGAATCACGGCCACTTCGACCGGGTCGGATGTTGAAGCTATCTTGTCAATGGCGCGGGTGCGCAATCCACCATAAACCAGCACAGCCGCCATGATCATTGCAAAAGCGGCAACACACCGGATTGATATTTTTTTTGAAAGGACAACGTCATGCCAGTCCAATTCCAGCCAGCTTAAAATAACCAGTGTAAAAACAACATTGGAGCATACAACCAAGCCGGACAGGCCATATACACCGAACAGATCAGCCACTTGAATGATCCACAAATATTTATATTGGCTGTAGCCCAGCAACGCCCAGGGAAAACCGGTAAACAACCAGGTCCGCAACATCTCAAGACAAATCCACAGCGCCGGCGCCAGGACGACCAGATGCAGCGGTTTTCTGATCAACCAAGCTGCAATACCGGAGAATAATGCTGTAAAGACAGATAGATATCCAGAAAACAAGATCAATACCATCACTGCTTGAACCATGGGCAGGTGGCCGTAGTGGTGCATGGTATGAACCGTCCAGTATACCAAGCCGAGATGGTGCGCCATCCCGAAACCGAATCCAAGCAAGAAACCGCTTTTAAATCCCAATTGACGCAAGGCCAACAGCCAGGGCACCAACGCGATCCACGCCAACCATCCCTGATCGGCTTTTGGAAATGCAAGGGTCAGCATCAAAGCGCTTAAAATGGCCAACATGATCTGGCTGCGATAGTTTCTCATCAGTGTCCGCATGGTCATTTCCAGATACGGTTTGAACACAACCACTCATTTCGCAGAAACGGGAAACGCCACTTGGCATTCCACCACACAAAGGCAATACGTTGGCAGCCTATATCACTATGCTCTGTCAATTGAAATAAAATACACGCGCGACTTGCATGAAGGGGGTAACAGCAGAACCCCTAATAAATCCAAAGGGCCGTCGCAGTTGCGATCGGCCCTTTGATGTTGTTGGAAGCTGCGTCAGGGCTATTGGAAGGCCTATTGATGCCTGATTCAAGCGGACTGATCACGCATAAGAACCATGCCACTGGCCATAAAGGCAGGCAAAGGCGACCCTACTTACCCACCACAAACTGCCGGACAATGTCAAACAGATCCTGAAGGGCAAACGGTTTGGCCAGAAAAGCATCCGCTCCAAGTTCGCCGGCCGGGATCTCGTCGGCCGGATTGGCAGACATGGTGACAAATTTGATTTCAGGGTGCTCTTTCCTGACAAATTGAAGCAGATCAAATCCGCTTTTCCCCGGCAGTTGAATCTCAGACAACACCAGGTGAACGGTGCCGCCAGCCTGCAAATAAGCCTTGAAAGCCTCGCTGTTTTCAAATGCCAAGATTTCGCGGTTAACGCTATACATCATCACGTTGACGACGAAATCGCGCGTCAATCTGTCATGCTCCACCACAGCGATTTTAACGTTGTAGACGATGGTACCCTCACGCGACTTTTAAGAATTGAATGTTTCCCAATTGAAAACGTTCGGTAAAATATCTGCAAATCTGCTCAACATTTTCGGCCATGGCATTTTTTCGATACCTTCCCCGGGGTTTTCCCTGGATAAAGGAATTGATCATGACAGCCAGCAACTGGGCGCGCTGGAGAAAGAGGTGGTCAACATATCTGAAATCTCTCGACGATTTTTGGCGTACGGATTTGGAAGGCGATTCCAGCGGATTGGACGCAGTCCGGATAAGGGCTTCGTAAAAGACACATCGGGCATTTTCTGCAACAGCGTCTTTACGAAAATCACCCATGGGATAGCCTTTGAGTTTGGCCTTTGCCATGATGATGAGCAGTTTCACACGAGAAATCAACAGATCATCATTTTGTATGGGTCGCATTTTTTGAGCCACGGCTCCGTACCGGATCATAAATCTCCCCCACCAGTTCTAATCAGCCATATTAGATATCTTGCCGCCTTCAAGATCAGGGTATTCATAAGCGAAGGTATGGTGATTAGTCAAGGGAAACCAGGCAGATGTCTCTCGGCATGGATGTATCTAGATACATTGCGAGACACATTTGTCGCTGATTTTTTCCGTTTTTTGTGCATAAAAAATTTATCTATTTGAAATTTATGGCAAATCGTATTATCCGAAAATATAAACCAAGCAATCATAACCCCATCCATAAGGAGGTAACCATTGTCTAAAACAGAAAATAACTTAAAAGAGGCTTTCGCAGGGGAATCACAAGCAAACCGAAAATACCTGGCATTTGCACAAAAAGCAGATGAAGAAGGCTACCCGCAAGCGGCCAAACTGTTTCGAGCTGCAGCTGAGGCCGAAACAGTGCATGCACACGCCCATCTGCGCGCGTTGCAAGGCGTCGGCAGTACGGCGGATAATTTGAAAGAAGCCATCGGCGGGGAGACCCATGAATTTGAATCCATGTATCCTCCCATGATTGCCGATGCGGAAGCGGAAAACCACAGTGCGGCTGTACGCAGCTTTCGATTTGCCAACGAAGTCGAAAAGGTGCATGCCGAATTATATCAAAAAGCCCTCGATTCAATGGAAAATCCTCAGGATGTGGACTACTATGTTTGTTCAGTTTGCGGCAACACGGTGGAAAACGAGGCTCCGGAAACTTGTCCCATATGCGGCGCCAAGGCCCAAGCATTCAAGAAGGTCGACTAGTTCGCCGGTGGATTAATCCAATGGTGAAGGCCGACTCGAAAAAATGCCCGGATGACCACAAGGTCGAAAAATGTCCAATATCGAATAATTTTTCTTGCATTCATCCCTTGGGATTTGGGATAAAAAATTTAGGTCAAGATTAAGTTTTTCAATCTTCGACCGATAACGGGAATAGAAAAAAAAGACTTCTTGATTATGCGTGCATCTTTTCTGCTGGTGGACTTCAACGAATATAAATGCGATTGAGCAAACGCAAGTCGCACCAGAAGAGAAAAACGGTAATCCAGAGGTCTTTTTTATTTTTTAGCCCTTTCTACATGCACTCCGGCTAAACTGCTTCATTGCTCACCAACCATAAGTTGTTTGGCGGCATGGTCCTCTCCGTTCACACCAGCGCGAGGTTGGGGGGCTTCCCCTAACACCGAAAAATATCTCCTAATGTGCATGCCGATAGGATGCTATGCGAATATTTTCTGGATTTAGACCCTAAATTATGCAATATATACAAAATTCTCGAACGAAGCGTTGCCATAGTAACAACCAGGCTGTGGCCAACACGACAATGGGTGAATGCGACTATCGGGGGACGACTGGATGGTGTGGAGTGTAATTCGGCTGGGTAAGCGGACTTGTATCTTCTTGTTTATTTTAACCTTCTTGACTCTCCCGCAAAACAGCTTTGCCTTGGCGGCAACGCCTCTGACTAAAGAAACAGCGCCCAATACCACCACATCCGATGAAAGCAAATCTTCCGGGAGTTCAACGGTACTGAACAATGTGGATACCGAATTTACGCTGACAACGGGTTTTCGAACCGACGACCTGGACTGGTCCATTGCTGGAAACGGCGTCAATGTCCTATCCGAATTGTCTTGGTCCGATGTGGAAAGCTATCAGATCACCATCGCCAATCGAACCCGGTTCAACAACAATATCTATTGCCGAGGGGCATTCAGCTACGCCTGGATCCAGGACGGCACCATACGCGATTCCGATTATGGTCTGGACAACCGTGGCGCAGAGTGGTCGCGCTCAATCAGTGAATCAACCGGAGACGAAGCTTGGGATATTTCTGCCGGTGGAGGTTACTCCTTTTACTTTATGAAAGATCGGCTCACTCTGTCACCACTGCTGGGTCTCTCTTATCACAAGCAAAATTTGCGCATTCAAAAGGGCACCCAAACCCTGTCCGGCGTCAATCCATTTGGCGGATCCAATCCACCGCCCGTGGGGCCGCTGTCGAGCCAGCTCAACAGCAGCTATTTTGCGCGATGGTTTGGACCTTGGATCGGTTGCGACCTGAGCTATAAGCCTAAAATGCGAGCACCGATTTACCACAGTATGGAATTCCGTCTTTCACTTGAGCTCCATTGGGCCGATTACTATGGTGAAGGCAATTGGAATCTTCGCAGCGATCTCCAACACCCCAAAAGCTTCGAGCATGAAACCGACGGAATCGGCATCGCCGTCAGCGGTCAATGGATGATCGAAATAACCGAGCATTGGGATCTCACTTTTACCGCCAGCCAACAAGACTGGTCTACCGACAGCGGAACCGACCGCAAGTTTCTGGCCGGCAGTGGGGTTTCCGTCACACGGCTCAACGAAGTGAATTGGTCAAGCTTCAGTATCATGGTGGGTACCACCTATCAATTCTAGACACGCCTTTCTTTGACAAGACCTTCATCAGCTGATTTGCATCCTGCGGCAAAAGGACTTAGTATAGTGGTGTTGTTGAAAATACTTGGGGCGGTGAAAAAATGACAAGAACATTGCCTTTTGGGTTACTCGGCCTGTACCTTGGTTTGATCTGGGGATGCGCCGTTATGCCACCCGAGGTCAACAATCAAGCCCTGCCGCCTTTTCCGCTTTCCGTCCTCATCAATGATGTCAACAAATATAAGGGGGACACGGTTATTCTCGGCGGCTATGTCATATCGGTTGAAAACAAAGCTGATCACACCCGCATTGTGGCGGTTCAGGCGCCTTTGGGCGTCGGACAAAGGCCCAAAAAAAAGGACCTGTCCGAGGGCCGTTTGGTTCTGGAGTATGCCGGCTTCATCGACCCGGAGGTTTATACCAAGGACCGACAAATAACCGTTGGCGGAATAATATTGAGCAGTTCAGCATCGGATCGGAAGGCTTCGTATCCCTACTTGAAACTCCAAGTACAAGAAATCCATTTATGGCCGGTGGAGGAACCCGTGCCTGATCCTTATTGGTATGATGGTTTTTTCCCCTATTATTATCCCTGGTGGTGGCACCCTTATTGGTATCATCGCCATCGGCACTATTGAGCCGGTGTCTATGATAAATGAAGAGGAGAGCCATATGAACCCGGTCCACAGATTTATCATCGCAACAGCTTTTTGCCAAACACTCATCTTGGTTGCATGTGCGGGGGGCATCTCTAAGGAAGCCCGATCGCAAATTACATATTTCGGATCGTTCAAAGAGGTACAGCAAGCACCGCAAAAATATCGGGGCGAGACGGTCATGTGGGGTGGTAAGGTGATACAGACCCAGGCCAAAGACAGCGCCACGGAGCTGGTTGTGCTGCATTTAGGATTGGGCAGCGGGGACCGTCCCAGGGACAACGACCAATCCCAGGGACGGTTTTTAGTCCGCAGCGACCGGTTCCTGGATCCGGCCATCTATCCCCACGGAACGCTCATCACGGTGGTCGGCCCTGTCAAGGGAACCGAGGTTAGAACCATCGGCGAAATGGAATATCGCTATCCGGTCATGGACGTGATTGAAATCAAGAAATGGCAACACAGCGCGGACTCATCCCCCCGCTTCCATTTCGGCATCGGCATCGGTACGCACTTTTAAAGCTTGCCAAGCCAAAAACCAAACCATATGATGGGGTTATCAGATGGAGGTGTTCATAAGTATGGAAATTTCAAACAAAGTGCCCCCGGTTCAAAACACACCTTACATGCAACCGTCCGGCAAGCCCCAGACACCCAAGGGGGCATCGCCTGCGGCCAGAGGCGATCAGGTTGAGCTGTCGGCCAAGGCCAAAGAACTTCAGGCCGCCCGGGAAGCTATCCTAAAGATGGATGATGTGGACCATGAAAAGGTGGCGAATATCAAAGCCCGGATCAAAGCTGGCACTTACAAGGTTGATGCCGACAAAATCGCCGGAAAAATGATCGAAGAGTCGCTGTTGAGTGACCTTGAATAACTTGTAAAATGGGTATTATCGTAAATCTTCAAGCGCCTGCTCCAATTGGAGCCGACATGCCAGGGCGAAATCTTCAGGGTAGTGCCCGTTGATCCAACGCAGCTGGGCCTCACTAAAGGCGCCCGGGGACTCCGGCAATCGGGGTAAAAACGCATAAACCAGGCGCTGATCCTTTTCCTTTATGTTAAACCGCCGACTATATTCGATGACCGTGATCATGGCGCCCCCCAGTCCCGTCAAAATCCGCATGGCCACCAACATGGCCTTGTCCAATGACTGACGCATGGCCTCATCCGCTTCCAGCACATTTCCCACCGGCTTGACCGGCATCAGCTGCAACTCCCATTGGGAGGTTTGCGCCTTGGGTACAAAAAGCATCACATGATCGTCTTCATAAACCACCAAACGCGACGGTCCCGTGGTGCGCCCATCCATACGTTGATTATTCCGAATGGCTTTTTCATAGCTGTCGAAAAACGAGCAGCCGGTAAGGTTGCGATAATGACACACGAAAGACTGTACCATATCGCCGCAGGCAAAAGCCTGTTTTGAGGCCATGGTATCGCCGCCTTGGGCCTTAACCCGATCCGGAATAAGGGCGAACTGTTGATGGATCTGCTGGTGAGACGCATGCAGCCGGTATCCGGTGGGCGCATAATCAAAACCGTAATTCCACCCCCACAACGTGGCCGTGAACTCAAGGGAAACGTCTTGCGCCAACTTCTCGGCGATGCCGCGGCGAAGCGCTTCAAGCGCGTCACCGGATATCCTTTTGCGATTGACGGGCAGCTCGAGCCTCAACAGCTGGGCCAGCCGCACATAGGTGCGTTGGTAATATAGATGGCGCATGCCCTGAATGTCCTCCGGCGAAAGATCTCCGGCGCTGTAGCGCACGGCATCGTGGGCCATATTGGCGGCATAGTGTCCCCATGGGATATAGCTGTTGCGCCGCAGATACTCAAACACATGGCTCGGCGGCCGGTCCCATTCGCCCACGATTTCGCTCTGCCCCTGAATGCCGGGCCGCAGCACCATCACTTCTTTATAGGCATCTTCCAGGTATGGGTTGTTGGCCACGGCATCATACAAACGGTGGTTGAATATTTTGGGCTTCCAGCGCCCCTTTTCATCCTGAACATGGGCCACACCCGTGGGCAAACCGGTCTGATCGTCATATGTAAATTGGCACGTGGTTTCCGCCAATCGCTTGAGATCGTTGGCGTCTGTGGAAGTGGTGGCTAAAGCCAGCCGGATGGGGTCCGGCAGGGCGTTAAAAAGGCTTTGAATCTTCTCCGGAGCATGGCCGAGAACCTTTTTTGCGGCTTGCTCCATGGACACCTTCATTGGAGAGGCGATGGCAATGCGCGTGGGATCGGACGCGGTTGCATCGGCCCACCCTTTGCCGATAAAGGTGGTTCCGCGAAATGGGAAAGGATTGGCCACTTCATATATCGAACCCGCCGATGTCTCGTTCACGTCTCCGGGGGGAAAATTTGCATGGTTTTTGTGCTGGGTACCTTTATTGGTCGCACCCAAGTCAAGGATCACATCCTTTTCCCTTAAATTGACGGTCTTGAAATAGGGCTCGTGCAGCCCGAATACAAATTGTCCGTCCGGAGCAACGCAGGTGCCCATATGCATCCATTCCGCTTTACCGGCCATCTGTGCTTTCGTTCCTTCCATCTGATGATTCAACAAGGCGGCAAAACCTAAAAACCATCATATGGTCGCACACTAAACACCGTTGAGTCAACGACCACCCGCATAGCGGGTGGCTTGGATTTCCGGCTATAGGCCGGGAAAACAAAAGCACGGCACTGCTTTTATCGTTTTGATTGTAATCCCGCCTCAGGCGGGACCCAGCACCCGGTTTGAAAACAACCAATCAAGAGGCTAACAACATATCGGCTCAAAACTATCGTGTTTGTTGTAACCGGCGCCGGCAAGTTATCAGTCAGCTGCAAGGGAACAAATGATACTGCGCATCGGATTGACTAGAAGCCATATTTGCTTGATTTCCATCTACTTCACAATCTTGAGAATTTCCTTTTACTAAATTTCCAAGAGTTGTTTTTCATGTATTGTCCTTTACCTTTCGTCTTTGTACCCGATAGGCATCTATTACCAGGCTAAGTGAAATAATTTGTTGCGACATGAGCAAATAATACCCTTGCCGCATCATTAGCAAAGCGGCACTAATATTGCCTACCGTCAACCAGAAGTAACCTTGCGGCGTTGACTTGGCAAGCAGGTAAGTACCCATGAGAAAGCCAGCGGCAATACCCAATTCCAGGAATTGGTTTAAGGTTACCAAACCGCCGAAGTCGTAAAAACTCAATCCCAGTCCGATAATAATCATCAATTTGGCAAGATGGTCGAGCCAGACGTATCCATGAAGCTTAGGATGGCCCTGCCAGGCGGCGCTCAGTCCAATGAGCATGGCTGGTACGCCACTGGACTCCACGGCAGCAGCTATCCAGTTTCGTTCAGAGATAAAGATAAAGACCCAGGGGGGCAAGCCGATAAGATAAGAACTCCATGCCCACAGCCTCCATTTCTGTTGATATCGTTGGTTGACAGCTCGTTCAGCTTTAGAAAAAAACAGTTTATTAAGAAGGTAAAACGTACCTCCCCATAATTGAAGCAGGAAAATAAGCATGTTTAGCACCTCTGAAGATTGAAAATATCAATCAACGCGTATCGGCTGACAGCATCCCCCCAATAGGTAAGGGTAAAAAAACCAACCTAAAAAGGCAGGAAAGATATTCAGCCGAATAGATTTGAGATAGGTTCTAGATGTGTGGGTTTACTGGGATTAGACTAATTGCGGAGGCGGCGGCGGGGAGGAGGTGCAACAACAGCCCCATAACACAAAAGAATCAACGGCAGATTCTCGGCTTTGTACATCGCTATGGGGTGAATGCCTCATGATATGCTCCAAGATTTCAGCCCCCAATACTTTTGAAGGTATTCGTACCGGGATCGTTAAGTCCGAGAAATATCACTTAGTAAACTAACAAATGGGGTATTAAATGTAAAGCTCATAATTCTCAATTTCGTTTTCCGAACGCTGCAAATAATCGGTGCAAATGAAGCGCAGCGGTATTGCAATCCGACTACAGCCGATTTTTATTAATAAGTCAATCATCATTGGGTGACTACATTTTGAAATATCAATCCCGATCAATTCTCTCCAATGTTAAGGTTACGAGGTTATAGCTGTCCGGGCATTGCAGTTCGATCGTATCGCCATCCCACCAGGGGAGATCTCCTCCAAATTGAAAGGTAGAAAGACTGGGGAAAATATCATGGTAGAAAAATCCACATAACCCACCAGGATTATAACAACTGATCTCAAATGTATCACCCTTCTGATGACCGGCACTGCAATCACCTTTAACTTCTTTAATTGTGGCTACAATTTTTTTACCTACTCCTGGATCTCTTGCCATTCCCATTGCCCTCCTTTCTTATTATTAATGTTGTTTTCCTTGTATCTGCGTATTTTCCCTTATTCCTCTTTTGCCTGTCATATGTTCGATTTCGATTTTGATTAACTTGGTTCGTTTTAATGAACGCTCAATATATTTAATTCCAGCTTCTTTATATTTACTGTACTCATCCTTGTTTAAGAATCTTTTTAAAAGGGCGCATAACCCGTCCATTTTTTCTTCTTCAAATACCTCTTTGGCTTTTCCAAATATAATCACACTGTTAAAATTTGTATCGAATCCGTTAAATTTTAAGTCATTTTCATTAACATCTTTATCTGGTATCAGTGGCATCACCCAAACATCTGTTACGACGCTAAATGACACGTTAGAACAATAGTCGATGTTTTCAAGCTTGTGCCCTACAGTGGCGCTATGAAAAAAAATATTTCCATTGTGAAAAACATAATTTACTGGCACAGCATATGGGTAACCATCAGCGCCCATTGTGGCTAATGTCCCATACTCTGCCTTAGTTAATATTTCATTACATTCTTCAGCAGTTAATTGTTTTTCTTTTCTTCTAATTTTCCTGAACATATTTTTGCCATATTTCAGTATAGCGTTACATAAGTTTCGGTATCAGTCCAACAAATAAATCAGCGGCGCGGCCCTTTTGCATCCGCTGGATTTTTTAGTTAACCAAATATTTTTATATTATTCAAGTTCAAAACTCACAGTTATTTTTGCATT
Organism: Desulfobacteraceae bacterium; assembly: GCA_050124755.1. Lineage (GTDB taxonomy): Bacteria > Desulfobacterota > Desulfobacteria > Desulfobacterales > Desulfosarcinaceae > JARRKU01. Next base: position 225 of record JASFER010000082.1, on the reverse strand, counting down.
TACTTTAATCTGTCCTAAAGCAATGCTACTATCAGATTCAGAGGGGCTGGCAACATTTTGAATAACATTTTGGGACATTCCACCTCTCCATCGTGAACCCCACCACGCATTATACCACGACCACCATCCAGATGCATTTTCTTGAATTTTGTATGGTTTGTCAATTTTTTGCCCTAGCTTTCCGGCCAAATCAATTGCTTTTTCCCGAGCAGCTATAATTGCGAG
>JASFER010000081.1:0-21714 GCA_050124755.1 Desulfobacteraceae bacterium | reverse complement strand
TTAGCATACGAACGACCTGCCAAAAATGAAAACCTCCGGGAAAATAATCCCGGAGGTTTTTAGTGCTATATTATTATGGTGAAGGGCTTACATCATACCGCCCATGCCGCCCATGCCGCCCATGCCGGCTCCCGGAGGCATACCGGCTGCTGCTTCAGCTTTCTCTTCCGGTTTTTCTGCGATCATGGCTTCAGTGGTGAGCATCAATCCTGCAACACTACCGGCGTTTTGCAGGGCAAACCGCACAACCTTTGTGGGATCGATAACACCGGCTTCAATTAGATTTTCATAGGTGTTGGTATCTGCATTGTAGCCATTGGCACCCTCATCCTGTTTTACTTTGTCAATGACGACCGAACCTTCGAAACCGGCGTTGTTGGCAATTTGGCGAAGCGGCTCTTCAATGGCGCGGATGACAACTTTAACGCCTTGTTTTTGATCTGCTTTAATTTTAATTTTCTCCAGAGCTTCGATGGTGCGCACCAGCGCAACGCCTCCGCCGGGAACGATACCTTCTTCAACAGCTGCACGGGTTGCATTCAAGGCGTCTTCAACGCGTGCTTTCTTCTCTTTCATCTCCGTTTCTGTAGCCGCACCGACATTAATAACGGCAACGCCGCCGATCAATTTGGCCAGGCGTTCCTGCAGTTTCTCACGATCGTAATCGGAAGAGGTTTCTTCAATTTGAGCACGAATTTGTTTTACCCGTCCCTCGAGAGCGCTGCGAGCACCTGCGCCGTCTACAATGGTGGTGTTGTCTTTGTCGATGGTGATGCGTTTGGCTTTTCCCAAATCAGAAAGCGCCAGGTTTTCCATTTTGATTCCCAGATCTTCGGAAACAACTTGCCCACCGGTCAAAATGGCAATATCTTCCAGCATTGCTTTGCGGCGATCGCCAAAACCCGGTGCTTTAACCGCTGCAACGTTCAAGGTGCCACGCAGTTTGTTTACCACCAGGGTAGCCAATGCTTCACCGTCCACATCCTCGGCGATGAGGATCAAGGGTTTACCCATTTTGGCGACTTGCTCAAGGATAGGCAGTAAATCCTTCATATTACTGATTTTCTTTTCATTGATCAAAATGTATGGGTCTTCCAAAGATACGACCATTTTTTCGGGATCGGTGACGAAATATGGCGACAGGTAGCCGCGATCAAACTGCATACCTTCGACGACGTCCAAAGTGGTCTCCATGCTTTTGGCTTCTTCAACAGTAATAACGCCTTCTTTGCCGACTTTGTTCATGGCTTCGGCAATAATGTTTCCAATGGTTTCGTCGTTGTTGGCGGAAATCGTACCGACCTGGGCAATTTCGCGTTGATCTTTGGTGGGTTTGCTCATTTTGTGAAGTTCTTTAACGGCAACATCGACAGCTTTGTCAATACCACGTTTGATGGCCATTGGATTGTTGCCGGCAGCAACCAGTTTTTGCCCTTCTTCGTAAATTGCACGGGCCAACACGGTTGCTGTTGTGGTGCCGTCGCCGGCCATATCGCTGGTTTTGCTGGCCACTTCTTTGACCATTTGAGCGCCCATGTTTTCAAACTTGTCTTCGAGTTCGATCTCTTTGGCGACGGTAACACCATCTTTGGTGACAGTGGGGGATCCCCAGGATTTGTCGATGACCACATTGCGTCCCTTAGGACCAAGGGTGACGACAACTGCATCGGCGAGTGTCTTGACGCCCCTGAGCATGGCTTCGCGGGCTTTCATATCGTATTTAATTAGTTTGGCCGTCATTTTCTATCCTCCATATGTTTTTTCAATATTGGTAAGCTTAGTCGATTATACCAAGAACATCATCTTCGCGCATAATCAGGTACTCATCGCCCTCGATTTTGACTTCAGTTCCCGCATATTTACCAAAAAGAATGCGATCCCCTTTTTTAATTTCCAGTGCAATCCGTTTTCCATCATCTCCCAGTTTTCCATTTCCTACGGCAACGACTTTGCCTTCGGCCGGTTTTTCTTTGGCCGTGTCGGGAATAATGATCCCACCTTTCGTGGTCGTCTCTTCCTCAACGCGTTGCACTAGAATGCGATCCTGTAATGGTCTAAGTTTCATCGTTCCTTTTCTCCTTTTTGTGATAATCGTGCTACGGTTTATATGGTTACATCGTTAATGTAATTAAATTTCTGAAATCCCAAACGTTTGCTGACAGCTCAGAAGTCACCCCCTTTCAACTTGTCTCTTAGAATCGCATTGTTCGATTTCTAAAGATTGAGCGTCAGTAATGCATCCATCGGCCCAAATGATCACGCGCCAATAGCATCCATGTGATCCGGCATATGGCCTGACCTTGCCTGTGCAACCACTTCTATCCGTCAGTATCGGCTTTTGCGCTTTTGGTCGCGGACCCGGTCTTTTTCGTTCCAGCGTCTTTCTCAGTCGCTGAATCTTTATTATGTCTAGTATCTTTTTGGGATTTGCCGGCATAGTCTGTCACATACCATCCGGTTCCCTTGAGGTGGAAAGCACTTTGGGAAATGAGCTTATTCAGTTTGCCCGAACAATGCTTACATTTTTGAAGCGGCTTGTCGGAGAATTTTTGGATAACTTCCTCCAGTTTGCCGCATTGTTCACACTGGTATTCATAGATCGGCATTTCCGAGCGTACCTCCTTATTATTCCAAGTTAAAACGACACACCGATCAAAAAATCTGGTCTAATATAGTGTGTGATTTTTCATTGTCAAGGCGCCTTTCTTGATAAAATTCAACCTATTTAAAATTAAGATCAGCGCCACTGTCTATAAAAAGCGAGCACGCGGTCCATCTTTGGCAACTGTACTTTGGATAGAATGCTATGGGTAAGGGTATGAACACGTTTCTCCTCAGCCAGCTTTTCATCTGTATTGGCGTCAAAGCTTTGCAAAAACTTACTGAACCTGACGATATGAATGAGTTCATGGGCAACGATATAGACACAGAATTCCAGCAATGGCAGCTCTGGCGTCCGATCTATGGTTTTTAGGATGTTGTGGTCTTGAATGCAGATTTTATAAAAGTCGTAAGATTCCGACCCCAGGTCGGATCCTTTGCGTTTTCCTTGATAGCGTATGATTTGTGCAAAGGGTTTGTCTACGATCTCTTCCGGAGTTAGCTCTGCCAAGGTTTTAACATCATAGCGAGGGCGCAGCCATTCATTGGTTGACATTTTGTAAAAATTGCTCACCAGCTCTTCAGCCAAGGTTACCGCATGGTTGAGCTCCTGGAGTTGGTCAGGGTTGAACAGGGCTAAGCCGTCTTTTGCATCCATGTTAGGCCATTACCACACAATTTCAACAATATCAAACAGATAACATAGGTCTTCCGGGTTCATATAAAAATCGTTGGACAATGGCTCAGTAATGGTGTTATGAGTACCGGATTACAAAAGATGCGAAAGGAGGTGGGCCATTGGGTAGTGTCGTAAAAAAACGCAGAAAAAAAATGCGAAAACATAAACACCGCAAGCTATTGGCGCGGACGCGACACCAACGCAGAAAGGGTAAATAATGATTGCTGCGATGGGCTTCCAGTTGACGCAATAATAAAGCACCGAGGCTTAAACGGCATCGGTGCTTTTTTTAATTTTTTACGGTGCTACTTTTCGAGGGAATATCCCTTGAGGTATTTGAGCAGATCTGAATCCGTCGAGAGTACGAGTGAACTCTCCTTGTCCAACGCATCACTGTATATTTCCAAGGTTTTCACAAAAGAATAAAATTCAGGGTCCTTGCCAAAAGCTTGTGCGTATAGCTTAGTGGACGTTGCGTCGGCTTTTCCCTTTATCTCCTGGGCTTGACGGTAGGCCTCTGATTTGATGCGTTTGAGATCCAATTCTTTGTCACCCAAAATTTTTTGGGCTTCGCCTTTTCCTTCAGAACGGAATTTTTGAGCGATTTGTTTGCGTTCGGCAATCATTCGGTCGTATACTGATCGTCGAACCTCTTCGCGGTAATTGATACGCTTGATCTTGACATCCACCAGCTCAAGACCGAACTTATCCAATTTCGGTTGCGCCTGCTTTAAAATCAGCTCGTCAATGTTTTTTCGTCCAATGGACACCATATAAAGTGAGGGTTGTTTTTGCCGATCATCTTGATCGAGTCCCTCTTCGAATGTATCCAGTTCGCGATTGGAATTACGTACGGCTTCAATCAATCGATTGGAGGTAATCAGGTTTCGAACAGCAGGATCGACGATTTCATTCAATCGACTGGTTGCCAGCCTGGCCTCCATGCCGATGGTTTTGAAAAATAGAACGGGGTCGGTGATCTTCCAGCGTGCAAAGGTGTCCACGTAAATGTAGGTTTTATCTTTGGTTGGGATTTCACTGGGGTCGCCATCCCACTCCTGCAAATTTCTCGGATAGCTTATTTTATGCTCAAAGAAAGGCACCTTGAAATGTAGGCCGGGTTCCTGGACCGTGCGATTCACTTTGCTGAAAAGGGTGATCACTACCTGTTCGGTTTCGTCCACGGTATAGGCACACATCAAACCAGTGATAGCTGCCAAGGCGATCAAAGCGCCGATGATTATTTTCGTATTCATTTTTCCAAACCTTGTGTTTTTCCTAAGTTTACGAGGGGCAACAGATTCTTCTGGTCTTCATCCACAATAAATTTGGGGCCGAGTTTGGGAAGCAGATCCTTAATGGATTCAAGGTAGAGGCGTCTCTTGGTGACATCTTTGGCCTTTACGTACTCTGCGTACAATGCTTCAAACCGGGCGGCATCCCCCTTGGCGCGGTTGATGCGATCAAGTGCATAGCCCTCGGCCTCTTTTATGGTGCGTTCAGCCTCGCCACGGGCCGCCGGTATGGCTTTATTGTAATCCTCGCGAGCTTGATAGATCAGCTTTTCCTTTTCTTGAACCGCTTGGTTGACCTCATTAAAAGAAGGTTGCACCGGACCCGGCACATTGGTTCGTTTGAGTTCGACATTGACAACCAGCAGACCGGTTTCAGCCTTATCCAACTCCTCCTGGAGCACTTTTTCAGCCTCGTTGGCGATTTCACTGCGTTTGGAAATAACCTCATTGATGCTGCGATCGCCGACCACCAGACGCATGCTCGCTTCCGACAGATCGCGAAGCAGCCCGCGAACGTCTTTAACTTTGAAAAGATAGTTATATGGATCTTTGACACGGTATTGAACGATCCATGGAACCAAAGCGACGTTTAAATCACCGGTGAGCATCAGCGCCGTGGTCGATGTGTCGCTTGCACCGCTGAATCGCCTGTCCTGGGAGGATCTTTCAGAGCGGAATCCGAACTCCTCTTTCATGACTTTTTCTTGAGATACTTTTTGGACGGTTTCGATACCGAATGGCAGTTTGAAGTTCAGGCCAGGAGGCGATATACGCACAAATTTGCCGAATTGCTGGATGACACCCACCGAGCCGGTTTCAATGGTGAATATGGATGAATACAATAAAACCGCTGCAATGATCAGGATGATGATCGCAATGGTGCCGCCGGGTATTTTCAAGTTCTTAAATTGTTTTAAAATCTCGTCCACCTGAGGCGGAGGCCCGCCTTTTTGTTGCCGTTGTTGTTGGTTCAGCTTTTCCCAGTCCCAAGCCATAGTTTTTTCACCCGTTTCTATTATTTATTGTTCATGTGGAAAACAATTTGCGATGGCCCTCGGCACGTTAGATGCCCGTGCCGGTGAACTCAAGAATGGTGTGTTTTTGTGGCCTTTGCTTATGATTACCTGTAAATTCAGTCTGTTTTTAATTACCGTATACTCTAAGTCGGGGGATAATCGAAGTCAAGTAAAATTCATTTTGCCGCAATTTAGCCGGGCGCCTCCGGTAATGGTGCAGTAAGGTTTGATTTGTTGAAATAATAGAGATATACACCATTGTGAATAGCCCATGAAACCTTTTTAACCAAATTGATAATCATGGGATGGACGGTTCAGACCATTCATGGAGATACCCCGTAATATGAAGAAACGGCGTGCCAACACTTCGTTCTCGAATATAGGGGACGTGCTGGACAGGGTTCTGCACAGGTACCGGCCCATGGCCGATCAATCCCTTATTCGGGTCTGGGATTTATGGGAAGAGACTGTGGGCGCAAACATTGCTGCAAATGCCAGCCCTGCCGCTTTTAAAGGTGATATACTTTTAGTGTATGTTTCCAACTCCACATGGTTGCATCATCTGCGGTTTTTAGAATCTGATCTGATTGAAAAATTGAACGGCGCTCTGGGCGCCGAACGGGTTGGAAAGATCAATCTGAAAATCGGGCCGGTGTAATTGGTCGTTTAAGGCGCCGTTTTATTGCATCATAAGAACATGGTCCTCAGGCCGAGTCATCGAGTATTGGCTATGCCCAATAACATTACCACCGATTCCTTTTACAACGGTCGCATAAAGGTGTTTCAAACATCACGAGGTTACCGGTTTTCCCTTGATGCCGTTTTGTTGGCGGCGATTGCGCGTCCAAAGCCGGGAGATGTTTTATTGGATATCGGAACAGGATGCGGCATTGTGCCGATTCTTCTGGCGTTTCGGTATCCTCAGGTCCGATACGTCGGGATCGAGCTACAGCCGAAGCTGGCCAAAATAGCTCATAAGAATGTGGTCGCCAATCACATGAATAATAATATCAATATCCTAAATCAAGATATTCGAACGCTCAAACATGAGATGGTGCCCACTCCCATGGATTGGATCGTTAGTAATCCGCCTTACAGGACTGCCAATAGCGGACGGATCAATCCCAATTCTGAGCGTGCCTTGGCCAGACATGAAATCCATTTGAGTCTCCATGAATTGGTGCAGGTTTGCCGAAGGTTTTTAAAGACAGGGGGCCGGTTCGCCACCATTTATCCTGTGGAGCGGTTGGTGGATCTGTTCACGGAAATGCGCAAGACAGGCATTGAGCCCAAATGGATGCAAAACGTTCATTCCCGGCAAGGCGATGAGGCCAAGCTGGCGTTGGTGCAAGGCATGATGCACGGCCGTCCCGGACTGAAGGTGGCTTCTCCGCTTACCCTATATGAACCGGACGGAAGCTATACGCAGGATGTACAGAATATGATGACACCCTAGAATACAATCTTCGCACAGCAGTGGTTTGCCGGCTAAGAAAGGGCGGGTACGGAGCCCCGCCCTACGAAAACCATCCGCATTGCTGAAATAGCTATAAAAACGTAGGGCCGGCCTCCGCGCCGGCCGGTCTTAAGCATCGACTTGAGCCATAAACCTTAAACTTTAAACTGCTTTAACTGTAAAATAATTTAGCACGCATTGGTTTGCTTTATATACAGAACCTGAAAACAAATATTGCGTTCACAAGAGCATTGACACAAATTTTCAAACAAGCTATTAAGGCCAATTCTAACGATGTGTTAAACAAGGAATGGGTGCGGAGAGGTTGCCGAGTGGCTGAAGGCCCCGCTCTCGAAAAGCGGTATCCCGTTTATCCGGGATCGTGGGTTCGAATCCCACCCTCTCCGCCACATGCGTAACGTTTCTAAAGTCACGGATTGTGATGGAGCCTTGCCGATCGTCATTGGTTTTTCAACATTGCGGAGAGATGTCCGAGTTGGCTGAAGGAGCACGACTGGAAATCGTGTGTGTCGTTTATAGCGGCACCGAGGGTTCGAATCCCTCTCTCTCCGCCACATCCATTTTCGTCTTCCAGCGCCCCATGAATTGATGAATCTTCAAAAGCTGCCGGCGGTTGTTGCACCGATTGAACAGGTGCGATATAAGTAAGATCCGCTAACGGGATTCACCAAGGATTAAACAAATGAGCTATCTTGTCTTCGCACGCAAATACAGGCCACAAACATTTGAAGAGGTGGTGCAGCAATCCCATGTGACGCAGACCCTTGCCAATGCCATTGCAGGAGATCGGGTCGCCCACGCGCTTCTATTTTCAGGTCCGCGCGGAACCGGAAAGACAACGGTGGCCAGGATACTGGCCAAGTCCATGAACTGCGACCAGGGCCCTACGGCGTCGCCCTGCAATAAATGTCAATCCTGTACGGAGATTACCGACGGGCATTCGGCGGATGTATTTGAAATTGACGGGGCCTCCAACAATAGCGTGGACCAGGTTCGCGAGCTTCGTGAAAATCTCAAATACATGCCCGTTCACAGCAGATTCAAAATATACATCATCGATGAAGTCCACATGCTCAGCCTGGCAGCCTTTAACGCACTTCTCAAGACCTTGGAGGAGCCTCCCGAACATATTATGTTTATGTTCGCGACAACCGAGGTGCACAAGATTCCCATTACCATTCTATCACGATGCCAGCGGCATGATTTGCGTCGTATCGACGCAACAGCAATTGCCCGGCACTTGAAGCACATATGCACCTCGGAAAATGTCGACGTCGATGACGAGAGTCTGGCGCTGATTGCCCAGGAGTCCGGTGGAAGCATGCGCGACAGTTTAAGTCTTTTAGATCATGTTCTGGCCTGTGCACAGGGACCGGTAACGGCAAGCCTAATTGGTGAGCTTCTGGGGGTTGTCGATCGAAAACATCTTTTTGACATCTCCCGGGCCGTGTTTCAAAGAGAGATCCACAAGGTACTGGAGGGGATAGATGCCGTATGGAGAAAAGGATATGAGATCAAACGGTTTTATGCCGACCTTGTGGCTCACTTTCATCATCTGGCCATTATTAAGTTGGGGCCCCAAGCCAGGGGGCTGGTGGATCTTCCCAGGCAGGAAATTGATCAATTGAAAGCTCAAGCGGATGCTGTGCCTGAAAGCTATCTGCTGCAAATTTTTGACCTTCTGTTTCAGGCAGAACCGGCGATTAAACTCTCGAGCCAGCCCAAATTAGGGCTTGAAATGGTTTTTCTAAAACTTTTTCAAACCCCGCCCGCACTGCCCATCGACAGCCTGATCGAGCACCTGGATCAATTGCAGGCCAATTTGGCAAAAGGGGCTGAAATGCCGAAGATCGAACCTTCGGCATCATCAAATCAGGAAAACAGGGCTGACCGGACCTCAGAACCGGTCAACCGTGCAGAAAAAAAAGCGTTTATTCATGACGACCCCTTGGCGATAGGGCAACTCTGGCAAAAGGTTGTTGAAAACATCTCAGAACATAAACCCTCATTAGCTGGTTTTCTCACCAAGTGCGAGCTGACATCCGGTGACAGTGGACAATTTAGCCTTATCGTCAATGGGAATGAATTTACGCTTAAGAACATTGCCAAACATAAGCAGGCCATTGAAGATCAATGCAATGCCCATATGGAACATCCCATAAGGCTAAATGTCGTGGCCAATTTCAAGGACCAGGCCACCAAACAGGAACAAAAAAAAAAGATCAGCCATCTGAAACAGCAGGCCATCAGCCATCCGCTCGTCATGGAGGCCATTGAGCTGTTTGACGGCAGGGTGATCGATATTAAAGTCCAATAGGAGGATTGACCGATGAAGGGTATGGGAAACATGATGAAGCAAGCTCAAAAGCTTCAAACCAAGATGCTAAAAATGCAAGAGGAGCTGGCCGAAAAGACTGTTGAGACTTCAGCAGGCGGCGGTATGATCAGCGTGGTGGCCAATGGACGCCAACAAATCGTATCGATCACAATCGATAAGGAAGTTGTTGATCCGGAAGATGTCGAAATGCTCCAGGATCTGGTATTGGCGGCCGTGAATGACGCCCTGAATAAATCGCAGGAAATGGTTGCCGGCGAGATGGGTAAAATAACCGGTGGAATGAATATTCCCGGCCTTATTTAGGGTCTAACATATGCATCACTATCCGCAATCCATTCGAACACTCATTCGAAATCTGTCCAGGCTGCCCGGTGTGGGGGAAAAGACCGCTGAAAGGCTGGCGATTCATATATTGCGAAAACCGCTGGCTGAAGCTGAACAATTGGCTCAGAGTATCTTATCCGTTAAACAGAAGATCAAGCTTTGTTCCATGTGTTACGCCCTTAGTGATACAGAACGTTGTCACATCTGTCAGGATGAGTCGAGAGATAAAACGCTGCTGTGCGTCGTGGAGCAACCGGCAGACATGGTCTCTATCGAAAAGTCAGGTGCCTTCAGAGGGTTATACCATATACTGGGAGGCGTACTGTCCCCGATGGAAGGGATCGGGCCCCAGGAACTAAGGATCAATGAACTGCTCCGGCGAGTGGCCGAAGGCGCCGTCAAAGAGGTCATTATCGCCACCGGCACCAGCGTGGAGGGCTCGTCCACGGCGGATTTTATTGCCCGGCAGCTGGCTTCGTCCAAGGTTGTCGTATCACGCATCGCAACAGGCGTGCCTATGGGCGGCGATCTCAAATATATTGATCAGATGACCCTGAGATGTGCAATGGAGAGTCGCCATGGCATCTGATAACGCCCTGTTTAAATGCACCCAATGTGGCGATTGCTGCAAAGGATATGGCGGTACTTATCTTACAGAGACGGATTTTGCGGCCATTGCCAAACACCTGGGCATCTCAATTCCCGCTTTCAAGGAACGATATTGCGTCCCTTCCGGTAATCGATTGGTCCTGGCTCAGCGCGCTGACGGGTTTTGTATATTTTGGGATAAGATCTGTACCATCCATGCGATCAAACCCGAAATGTGCCGGAAGTGGCCGTTCATTGACAGCCTGTTGACCGACATTGGCAATTGGAAAATTATGGCAAGTGTCTGCCCAGGTATTCAGGCTGATGCCGACGAAGATCAATTACTTGAATTTACATGCAAAGCACTAGGTACTAAATGATCGGTGTCTTTGATTCAGGCCTTGGCGGGCTCACCGTAGTGCGCGCATTGATGGATCTTCTTCCCGATGAGGATATTATCTATCTGGGAGATACGGCACGTACACCCTATGGAAATAAAAGCCGCGATACCATTATCAGGTATTCTCTAAACAATGCCGATTTTTTGGTTCGGCATGGGGCCGATGCGGTTGTTATCGCATGCAATACGGCCTCCAGTTTTGCCTATGAGGCCGTAAAGTCGACATTTCAGATACCCCTTTTTGAAGTCATTGGACCGGGCGCCCAATTGGCCGTTCAACATTCCAAAAAACAGATAATCGGCGTCATAGGAACACGAGCGACCATTTCCAGCGGTATTTATGAGAAGAAAATTAAAGAGATCCAAGACAATGCCGTGGTGGTGACGGCCCCGTGTCCGCTATTGGTGCCTTTGGTCGAAGAGGGCTGGCTCAATCGGCCTGAAACGGCCATGATTGTCCGTAAATATCTGGCTCCCCTGAAAGCCAGGCAGATTGATACGCTTATTCTGGGCTGCACCCATTACCCTGTGCTGCGCAAGCTCATTCAGCGTAAAATCGGCGCAAGCGTCACGCTGATCAACTCAGCCGAGGCCATTGCGATGCAGGTTCAAGCGCAGCTGTGTTCGTTCCACGGAGAAAGGCACCCCGGTTCAAGTTCAAAAGGCCGTTGCAGCATCTATGTGACCGACACGGCCGATCAGTTTCAAAAGACCGCCCACCTGATCCTTCGCCAACGCTTGACCATAATGCATGCTGACCTTGAATACATTCCTTAAGAAGTATTTTTCTTGAAAAAATGTGTTTGGTTTGAAGTGGTTACATGCTTGACACACCAGGGGTTTTATGGCATCAATTTACTTATCCTTCTTTTTTAAACGAGGGAATAAGGCGACGCTTTTCGGATACAATATATGGGATACACTATCAAGGAGGTCCAAATGTACCGCAGATTACTGGTAATCGCTGCAATTACGATGATGCTGACATCCTGGGGATGCATGGAAAGTATGGTCAAACCTGAGGCCAAGACCGATACGGGAGAAGAGATGGGGTTGGGGCCTTACAGCGGACCACGCGCTCGTGTTGCCGTTGCTGATTTTGAATGGAAAGTGGGCGGAAGCGGCAGTACCACCAAAATGTCATTTGGCGGTCAGACCATGGAAATATCCCAAACCAGACAATCCGGATATACCACCGGTCTCAGGGATATGCTTACCACGGCTATGGTTCAATCCAAACGGTATCGGGTTTTGGAGAGACAAAACATCAGTTCTCTGCAAAAAGAGATGGCCCTCGGCAGTTCAGGATACACCGATAAGACCGGTATCCAAAAGGGTGCGATCAAGGGTGCCGATCTTCTGATCATGGGTGCCATTACCGGATGGGAACCCGGCACCTCCGGAGGCGGCGGCGGAATTGGCGGCGGTGGTCTGCTGGGAAAGGCCAGCGCTGTTTTCGGAGCCGTCCGCGGCGGATATAAAAAATCTTCAATGGCCATGGATATTCGTATCGTTGATACGGCAACTTCTGAAGTGTTGGCAGCCACGCGTGTTGAAGGAGTGGCCAAAGATGTCAGCTTAGGCGGCGCACTGGCAGGATTCGGCGGTTCAGGCGGTATGGCAGGCGGTTTAGGTGCATATGCTAAAACTCCCATGGAAAAAGCCATTCGCACCTGTCTGTACAATGCCACAAAATATATTGTTGAAAACACACCTCAAAAATACATGAAATATTAGAAGGATAGAATATCGAATATCGAGCAAGGAACCGCAGAAGGTCGAAGTAAGGTTTTCCGTCATTTAAAATATAAATGGCAGAGCGCAGCGACTCAACATTTCGACATTCCTTGTTCGATATAATGAACAACATTCAACCCTCCCGCGCCGTTGGTGTCGGGAGGGTGTTTTTTATTTTTTACGTCCCACTCGCTTGAAAAATATGGATGTCCCGCTTGGGGTAGGGGATTTCTATCCCTTCAGCGTCAAAGGCGCTTTTAATCCGATCGGTAATGGTTGAGATGGTGTTCATGCGTTGTCTGGCGTCCTTTATCCATACCCGCAACTGCAAGTCCACCGATGATTCGCCAAAATTGCGAACAACCACTTTCGGCGGCGGTTGATCCTGAATCCATTCCACACCGGCGGCCACTTTGAGAACGCATTTCTTGGCCTTTTCAATGTCGGTATCATAGGCCACACCGATATTGATGCGAACGCGTATGCTGGTGGATATCAGCGTGTAATTGACGATGTCCCGCTTCATGATCTCATTGTTGGGTATGACGATGATGATGTTGTCCGTTGTTTTAATTTTGGTGGCACGCAGGCCGATGTCGATGACATCGCCCCAGCTTGCGCTGCCGGTCGGCGCGCTCCACACTTCGATGCGGTCACCCATCTCAAAAGGCCGGTCAATGATCAGCAGGATGCCGGCAATGAGATTGGAGAGGGTGTCCTTGGCGGCAAAGCCGATGGCCACACCCAATACACCGGCGCCGGCAACAAACGGCATGACATTGATGCCCATAACGTCCAGAGCCAGGACCACTGCCACGGCATAGATGATCGCCCCTGAGAATCGGTTCAACAGGTCAAAAACGATGTTGTCGATTTTTGTCTCGGTCTTATCGACCCATTTTTGTTCCAGATAATTTAACACAACGAGCAGGAATCCTTTGATGGGAGTGGCTATTAAAACCACAAACAGGGCGTGATAGAGCTTTTCAATCATCTCGATGTGAAAAAGCCGAATCAGATAGGTTCCGACCAGCAGCATCATTCCCAATCCTAACGCTTTTCGAATCATATCGAACAGTTTTCCATCGATTTGAAACCATTCGAAAGCGGTGAGGCGTTTTCGAACCAATCGCAGGAACGTCTTAACGATGATCCAGGCGACAACGGAAATGACAAAGACGGCCGCAGCCTTGATAGACATGCCCAAGAGGGTATCGCTTTCAGCAATTCCGGTAATACGATCCAACACCTGAAGCCACTTCTCCATTGATTCTCTCCTATAGCAAGATTTGTTTCTTTTTATTTTGTTCTATAAGCTTGTGCAAGAGGATAGCTCAAAAACGCTTAGATTCCTTAAAAAAGGGGCACACGGAGGGATAAACGAAGGGTTGAAACGATGTGAAAACACCGCCGGCGGCAGATGCTGATTTTACTGCTTCAGAAATGAATACATGCCATGGCTAGCTGTTTAATACCATTGCAATACGATCTTCGGCAGCCATATCTCGTTGGGACAATACCGACTTGATATGGGACAACCGATTTTCAAGATCGGCAACGGTTATTTCCAACGTTTGAATGGTTTCGGAGGAGATTTGCTCGGTCACATCCATGGCTTCGCGCAGATCATTGGCATTTTTCATCAAACGTTTCAGGTTATGGATCTTTTCCAACCGAAGGAACAACTCGTCGAAATTAATAGGTTTCTGGAGATAATCCGCAGCGCCCTTTTTCATGGCCACAATGGCATTGTCGATAGAGCCATGGGCCGTAATGAGGACCACCTCTGTTTTGATGTTATTCTCTTTGGCTGTTTCCAATACGCCAATGCCGTCCACACCTCCGGGCATCATCAAGTCGGTGAGAACGACGTCATAATACTGGGCCGCAATCATGCGTATCGCTTCGATGCCGTTTTCGGCGGTTTCAATCTCGTAACCGGCCTTGACCAGTCTTTTGGTCAGCAATTTCCGAGTGACCGGATCGTCATCGACGACTAAAATTTTCAGTGATTGCATGGGGGTTCCTCCATAATGAACGATCTGCTACCAAGCCTTTTGCTATCGCAACTGGTAAAAAATTGATTTTAAATGTCGCTTGGGTACAAATCGCGGGCAAACGCCTGTGAGGGACTCGGTTGAACCGATAATTAAAAATCCGTCGGGTTCCAGGACGTCTGCTATTTTGTTAAAAAGTTTCATACGATCTTCCAAGGTGAAGTAGATGGCCACGTTGCGGCAGAAGATGATGTCAAATTTGCCCATTGCCGAAAACGGATCCATCAAATTGAATTTCCTGAAGGTGGCCATGGCCCGCAATTCATCCTTGATTTTCCAATTCGCTCCTTCAGCCTTGAAGTAACGCTGCAAACTGGCTTGGGGCAGGCCGCGTTCAATTTCGAATTTATTGTAAGAGCCGTAACTGGCCTGTTGGATCACAGCGTCGGATAAATCCGTACCGGTGAGTTTGACATTTACCTTGGTGTTGCCCAACAGCTCTTTGATGACGATGGCGATGCTGTATACCTCTTGACCTGTGGAGCAGGCGGTGCTCCAGATGCGTATGGGGATGCCCATGGATTTGGATGCCTGCCGATCAATCACTTCCGGAAGTATTTTATGTTTCAGCAGTTCAAAAGGATTGGTGTCTCGGAAAAACAGGGTTTCATTGGTGGTTATGGCATCAATAATTTTTTTCTCCAGCGCTTTTAAACCATCTGTTTTGGCCTTATGATAGAATTCACTGTAGGATTCACACCGCTCAGCTTCCAAAAGTCGCCCTAAACGCGTTTCAATTAAATAAGCTTTAGAAGCTTCGATGTGAATGCCAGTCAAGCTATAGATATATTTAGCAAAGAGCTGGATTTCATCCGGTTTGATTTTAACGGTTTTATTGATACCACCCAAGGGCGATACCGGTGCCTGGGGAGCGGACTCGGATAATTTGTTTGAGGAGGATACCGGTAGCGTCACGATTGTCTGGTTCCTTTATTGGAGAGTGTGCCGACGATCTCTCTGGCAATTTGATTCAATGGTGCCACAACATCGACAATCCCTCTCTGGATCGGCTCCTTAGGCATGCCGAAGACAACACACGTCGGCTCATTTTGGGCAATGACAAACCCACCTTTATTTTTCATTTGCTCCAGGCCGGCGGTTCCGTCCGAACCCATACCGGTCATGATAACGCCGGTGGCGCGGCCAATATACAATTCGGCGATGGACCGGAACAAATAGTCAACAGACGGTCTGCAGCTGTTTTCAGGGGGGTCATCGGTGATCTTAATCACCCGCTGCCGCCCATCGGGGCCGGCTACGATTTTCATCTGTTTACCGCCTGGGGCGATGTAGACGTTGTTGGGAAGCAGGGCTTGGCCGTTTTTGGCTTCATGGACACTGAGTTGGCACTTGGCGTCCAGGCTTTTCGCCAGAGATTGGGTAAACATGGGCGGCATGTGCTGCACGATCACAACCGGAACCCCGATATCCTTCGGCAGCATGGGCAGCATCCGGGCAAGGGCGTTCGGACCGCCCGTGGAAATCCCGATCCCCACGATGGACGAAGGACCGGATCGTTTATGGGCATGGTTTATGGCTATCCGCTGCACCGGTTTTACGGACCGTGCCGCCGGCTGGGAAGCTAATGTCCTGCCGCGTATGGCGCCCCGGATTTTTCTGCTGCGCTGAAACGCCTTGAGGATCGGTACCAGGGCTTCTTTGACAGCAACTTTGTTGTCGGCCATGGTGCCGGATTGGGGCTTGGGAATGAAGTCAAAGGCCCCCAGCTCAAGTGCCCGCATGGTCATGGCACCCCCTTTTTGGGTGAGGGTACTGAGCATGACCGTCCCCACGTCCGGGGCATCGGTTTGCATATGCTCCAGCAATTCCAAACCGTTCATTTCCGGCATTTCAATATCAAGGGTTAATAGGTCCGGTTTAAGCGTTTTGATTTTTAGGAGTGCGGCTTTACCGTTGTGGGCCGTGCCCACAACCACTGCTTCGGGGATTTCAGCCAGAACATCACTGACGATTTTTCGGTATACCACCGTATCGTCTACAATCAGAACTCTGAGCGGCGTGGGGTGCGTCATGGGCTATTTATCCAAAGGTTTCTAAGATGCCTGCTGCGGCAAGGACCGTTGCTAGTTCTCGTCTGCCAATACCTTATTAACGTCGAGAATTCCGATTAAGCGATCTTTGGTTTTAAACACCCCTTTGAAAAAGGCTCCCTGGACGCCGCCGATATTGGCCGGCGGCTCCTCCACTTTATCCCACTTGGCTTCTACGACGTCACTGATGCTCGAAACCAGCAATCCGATATATTCATTGTCGGCGTTGACGATAATATTCCGCGTGGTTTCGTTGAAATCCGTGGAACTCAACCCCAGCTTTTTCCCCAGATCGATGACCGTCACGATTTGACCGCGAAGATTCAAAATACCGGTGACATACTCCGGCGATTGGGGAACTTTGGTCATGTCCATGAGCTTGTTAATCTCCTGGACATTGAGGATATCCATACCACATAGCGCTTCGCCCACATAAAAGGTGGCGAGTTCTACTGAATGACTTTTTTCCGACATGGCGTTCATTTATATCTTCCTTTCTGACAGGCGGTTATTCGGCAGCCATATCCACCGGGTTCAAATCTCGATAAAGAATGATCTCTACGCTGCCATTGCTTTGAAAAAGCCATGGATGCTGTTCATCAATTTCTCCCGATCCAGCTTGATCTGGTAATCATCGATGCCCACCTGTTTTCCCCTGGCGATATCCTCTTCACCGGCCAGGGTGGTCAAGGCAATCACCGGAAGATGGGCAAAAGCCGAGCTGCCTTTGATTTTCTCGGTCAATGCAAATCCGTCCATATTGGGCATCTCAATGTCGGTGACCACCAATGAAACCAAATCGGCATTCTCCACGAGCAAATCCCAGGCAATCAAACCGTCTTCGGCTTCGAGCACGTTGAAACCCTCTTTTTCCATCGAACTTTTCACCTGGTTGCGGAAAAAGCTGGAGTCTTCAGCAAATAGTATGGTGGGCGCTTCCCCCTCCATTGACTCGGGCAATTTGGGTTCTTCGAACCACTGGGGGTTCAGCGCCTTGACAATTTCATAGATGTCCACCAGCAGGGTGGTGTTGTCGTTGATAATAGCCGAACCCATGATGCCGGGCTGACGGAGCGTGACACCATCGATGTCGAGGTTGACCTCTTGGGCATCGACAGGACCCATGGCCAGCAAGCCAACTTCACGAGAGGCCACGTTGAAGACGATCACCAGCATGTTTTCCGTATCTGCAAGGGGTTTGACCATGGCCACTTCATCTATGCTGAACAACGGCAGGCTGCCGCCGCGGTATTTGATCACGCGCTTGCCGCCCAAGTTCTCCACGTCGGTGCTCTTGATTTTCTCAATGCGCTCAACCAGGTTCAATGGTGCCGCAAACTGCTCGTCTTCAGCGCTGCGGAAGATGAGCAAAGCCTGTTTGTCTTGGCCGGCCCTGACGGCTTCCTGCTCCGCCCGGGCCACTTCTGCTGCCCTTGTAGAGCCTTCGATGGAGGTCAGGCCGGCCATTTGGGCGATGTTGGAAACGTCCAGAATCAATGCCACCCGGCCGTCGCCCATGATGGTGGCGCCTGCATAGCCTTTGCATTTTTTCAGGTCGCGGCCCAGAGGTTTTACTACGATCTCTTCTGAATCGTTCAGTTCATCCACCACGAGACCATATTTCATGGCACCGGTGGAAACCACCACGATGTTCAATGCGCTCTCGGCGTGAAACCGTCGCTCATGCACCTGTCTGGATTGATGGTGCTCTTGTGTGGAGGAAGTTTTTTCACCTGCAGTATCCGCATCTTCATCAAAGAGCGGGCTTTTCTTTGAACGGCGATCGGCCAGTGATTTTCTGCGATCGGGTTTTGTCTCTCCGCTTTCCGGATCCGTGTATTGGGGCTCGACCCCGATGACTTCCGCCAGACGAATGAGCGGCAGCAAATTGCCCCTTAAGCGCACCACATCCGCATCGCCCACGCGTTCGATCCGGTTTCGGACCTGATCGGCCGGTATGCGCAGCAGCTCCTCCAGGTTGACCTGGGGAATAGCATATCTTTCACCACCGGTGAGAACGATCTGGCAGGGAATGATGGCCAGGGTCAGCGGCAGCTTGATTCGGATGGTCGTGCCTTTACCGGGTTCGGAGTCGATATCGATGATGCCGCCCAGTTGATCCAGGTTGGTCTTCACCACATCCATGCCCACACCGCGTCCCGAAACATCCGTCACTTTTTCTGCGGTTGAAAAGCCGGGTAAAAAGATCAAATTGGTCTTTTCCCTTGCCGACATGAGCTTGGCCTGATCTTCGGTGATGAGGCCTTTCTGGATGGCTTTTGCGGCCAGTTTACCCCCATCCAAACCTTTGCCGTCATCGGTGATTTCAATGTTCACCTGACCGGCCTCATGATAGGCTTTCAAGAAGATTTGGCCCGTGGGATTTTTACCCGCCTGACGTCGCACGCTTGGCAGTTCTATGCCGTGATCCACCGAGTTGCGCACCAAGTGGGTCAACGGATCGCCTATGGCTTCGATGATGGTTTTATCCAGCTCAACGTCCTTGCCTTCCAGGGTGAGCTCGATCTGTTTTCCCAAACTTTGCGACAGGTCGCGGACCACACGCGGAAATTTGTTGAAGACATTGCCGATGGACTGCATGCGGGTCAGCATGATGGCCTCTTGCAATTCGGACGTAATCAGGTCAATGCGCTGTCCGGCAATTTCGGAGCCGCGGTGGTCACCGGAGGTGATGGACTGGAGCAGTTGATTGCGGCTCAGGACCAGCTCTCCCGCCAGGGTCATGAGTTGATCCAGCAAGCTGACATGAACCCGCAAACTGGTTTCATGTTCAACCTTGGCCTGCTTTTTAGTTGATATGCCCGACGTTGTGGATGGCAACGGAACCGGGTCGGGCAGGGGTTCCTCAGCCAATTCTTCGGTCGGAAGATCAACTGGCTCACTGATTTCTGCATTCACTTCCGGTTTGCCCACCGGCTGAGAAGGTGTTTCATCGACCGAGTTGGATGAAACCAACGGCTTTTGAGGATCTGCTGTCGCCGTTTCGGAAATGTCAGTGTCTTGACCTGCAGGTTCTCCATTCAGGTTGTAAAGGAGATGGTCTTCTCTAAGCTGAAGAATTTGGTTGACGTCAATTTCAAATAAAACATTGATGTCATCCGGCTTTAGGATGGAGCCAAACAAGAAGAGCATAATGGGTACATCGGGCGTCCAATGCTTATCGACTTGATTGGAAAATACGAGGTTGAAGTTTGCGCCGACAATGGTGCCGGTCTGCTCCATCTCTTCCAATACGCCTTGGCAGGTCTTGCCTTTGGCCTGAATGTCCTTGGCAACATCAATTTTTACGAGGTAGACACATTTGGATTGCTCAAAAATCGGCTGAATTTTATCCACCGGAACGGTAATCACCAGGCTACCGTCGGGCATCGCAAGTGATAATTTACCATCGACTGCCTGGGCTGCAGGCGCTTCGACAGCTGTTTCCGGCGGCGATGGCGCTGCGGAAGGCACAGTTTCTTTAACCGCGGCTTCCGGGAGCGGCTCGTCACAACCTCCCAATACGGCCTGCAAACTGCTCACATGGTCACTGATATCCATCTCATTGCTGTTTAAGATGTCACCCATGAGATCTTTAAGCGCATCGGATGCTTTGAGCAGCACGTTAACGATATTTGGCGTGGGGATCATTTCCCGGCTGCGTATTTTCCCCAGTATATTCTCCATCTCATGGGTCAGGTCCTTGATATTGGTGAGCCCCATGAATCCGGCTCCTCCCTTGATGGAGTGGGCGGCCCGGTAGACCTTGTTCACCAGATCTTCGTTGATATCGGCGCCATCCTCTTCGATGGCCAGAAAGTCATTTTCGATGTCGGCGAGGTGGTCCAGCGATTCCTCAAGGTACATCTGCAAGGTTTCGTCGTCTTGAATGGACATGGGGCTCTCCTTTGGATCAGAATTTGAACGTCATTCCAGAATGAACGTTTTCAGAACGAATGTGCGATTCCGCTTCGACCAATGGTTCAGCTGTGGTTTTAATCCACTAACACAACAGAGGTATGGCACCATCGGCGAGATGCTTTACCGGTATTTTTCTATCCATATTTATCCGCAATCGGGAAAAAAACTTTAATGTTTTTATAGAGAAGCGGGTATTAAAAAGCGGCTCTGGCGTGTTCGATGGAGGGTTGCGTCGAGTACTGGCTTGTTTCTTGAAAGCCCTTGAGGGCTTCGGATTGGTTTTCACCGGCCACGATACGGGCGGAAATCTTGTTGTTGATGCAATTGTTGGCCAGGGAAATGATGACTTGAATGGCCGACATGTTGACATCGTCCACAGGGCTGAGATCCACAATCATTTTTTTTATCCCCATGGCCAGCATCTCTTTGATTTTGCGTTTTACCGCGCTGTCAACACGCGCACCAACGGAGCGGGTTATCTTGGGGGGAAAGGTTAAAATAACCAACTCCTTTTCATCGGTAAAAATGTCCTTTGTGGCGGACTTGGCATCGTCTTTATCGGTTTCACCGTGTTTTTTGAGATGAAACAATTTGTCTGCCCGGTCAATCAATTGTTCACCTTTGAACGGTTTGACAATATAGTCGTTGACCCCCATTTTAACGATCTGCATGACGTGGTCTTTGCCCGACTCGGCGGTTAGCATGATGATGGGAGTGTCCTTCAACGCGTCATCCTCTTTAAGCCGGGTCAACATTTCAATACCGTTCATGACCGGCATGGTGATATCCAAAACAATGAGATCAGGATGAACCTTGGCGGCCACGTCAAGGCCCTGCTCACCATTTTCAGCCTCAAACAGTTCACAATCATATGGCTCAAAGGCCTTCTTGACAATCATGCGTATGGTGCGGCTGTCGTCCACCGTCAATACTTTACAGGTCATGCCGTGCCTCCCTATCAGCGCATCGAGCTGTATCGATTCTATTATCGGTTATAATTATAAGGACTTTAGGCAATTCCAGGATTTGACACAGCGTCGAGCGGCAATGGAACGCTTTCATAACCTCAAATACATGACAATGGTGGACTCAGCACGCACTCGTTTATTATCACAACTTGAACCATACAATCGACACTGGTATGCTGCACCCACCGGCCCACGCCGATTGACCACAACATGTTGAGTTCCAATTTACATGGGTTTTTGTTCCAGAGATTGGCAAGTTGTT
>JASFER010000080.1:0-22198 GCA_050124755.1 Desulfobacteraceae bacterium | reverse complement strand
GTCCTGTTCAAGGTGGAACCGGTGATCGTAGACATCCCCGTCCACGACATGCCGGGACCTTCGCGCTTTAAAACCCAATGTCAAAAATGCGGTCAGGTGGTGCGGGACAAGAAAGAGGTGCTGCTCAGCGGGAAGGTGCTCTGCCGGCCGTGCGCCTACGGTACGTATTATAGACCGGCTAAAATCGATCCCCATCCCTAACTAAACAGCAAAAACTTGGTATGCGTCATTGCCAGCGCGCTAATCGCTCAATAGCCATGTGAATAAAAGATAAAATTGCAAATCAACCTAGCGAGGGACGACACCATGTGCAACACCGGACAAACAGACAAACACGAACATCTGGAACATCTGGGGACCAAAATCCGTGTGGAAGATGCGGTGGGGACCCATCTGGCCCATGACATTACCGAAATACGCCCCGGTCAGTTCAAAGGCCCCGCCTTTCGCAAAGGTCATAAAATACAGCGCCAGGATCTTTGCCGTCTCATGCGCATGGGCAAACGCCATCTCTATGTATTGGACCTGAAAGAGAACCAGGTCCACGAAGATGAGGCCGTGTATGAGTTGGCCCATGCGTTGTCCGGCCCCGGCGTCACCTTCAGCGGCCGGCCCAAGGAGGGCAAGCTTCAACTCAGGGCGGCTTACGGCGGCCTGCTTAAAATCAATACCGAGGCCCTGGTGGGTTTCAACCTGATTCCCGATGTGATGTGCGCCTCCCTGCACAACAATGTGCCCGTCTCCCAGGGCCAGGAGATCGCCGGCACCCGGGCCATCCCCCTGATTATCGACCGCGGCGTGCTGGACGAGGCGGTGACACTGGCCAAAGACCATGCGCCCGTCTTCAGTGTCAAGGCCTACCATCGACTGAAGGCGCGTTTAATCATTACAGGCAGTGAAGTCTATGACGGGCTGATCGAAGATAAATTTGAAGGGATCGTACGCGGCAAACTGGAATCCTTCGGCGCCTCGCTGGAGGAAACGGTGATCTTGCCGGACGACCTGGAGATGATCGCCGACCACGCCAAGCGATTCCTGGCGGCCGACACCCATATCATCATTACCACCGGTGGCATGTCTGTCGATCCCGACGATGTGACCCGCCTGGGGATTCGAAAGGCCGGCGTCGAGAAAATTTTCTATGGAGCGGCTGCGCTTCCCGGCGCCATGGGCATGCTGGCCTACAAAGGCGACATCCCCATCGTGGGCGTTCCGGCCTGTGGGCTTTACTATAAAGCCACGGTTTTCGATCTGCTGCTGCCGCGCCTGCTGGCGGGAGAGAATCCGGACAACCTGGATATGGCCAGGCTCGCCGTCGGCGGTATGTGTCTGAATTGCAAAACTTGCCGGTATCCGGCGTGCAGTTTCGGCAAATCCGGTTAAAGGATTAATGTATTCATGGAATTAACCAATAATCGTTTATATGACGCCATGGTAGACAGGGCCGGGCAGGTGAACATCGAGTTGGTCTGCATGGGGCTTGGGTACACCGCCGTTCAAACCTCGGACGGATCTATGGGGTTGGCCTACACCTACTTTGATTGCGATTCCGGCTGTACCCTGATGCAGGACTACCAGGACTATGAAGGTCGTCCGGCCGCGGATCTGCTGTCACTGATCAAAAGCGACTTCCATTTGAAGCGCAGCATGGCGCTGGCGTTGATCAATGCATTGGCGCAGCCGGGTCTTGAACACTTTCCACCGGACAAAGACAATGAAATATTGTTCAACGCATTGGGCATCGGGCCCTCCACCAACGTGGCCATGGTGGGCTTTATCAAACCGCTCGTGGAGGTGTTGCAATCCAAGGGCGCTTCAGTGGAAGTGATCGATGAATCCAGGGGTATGGGAGACAAGCCGTCGTTTTATCAAAAATTAGGCCACTGGGCGGATGCCGCCCTGATTACCTCCACGTCGCTGTTGAACCAGACCTTTGAAGAAATCATGCAAAACCTGGGCAGCGGTGTCCGCGCAGCCTTGCTGGGGCCGAGCACCCCCATGGTGGTGGAGGCCTTTCTGGACTGGCCGGCCATCAGGGCCCTGGCCGGCACGGTGAACCGGGAAAGGGATCCTTTGTTGAAAGCCGTGCGCCATGGATTGGGGACTCCTTATTTGCATAAGCACAGCAAAAAGGTGACCCTAACTTTGCAGGGCCGGAGGACTTCAGATCCCGCGTTGCCAAGGATTCGACTACGGAGATAAGAGAATGACAGAAGGCACAATCGTCGCTGTATCCATCAGCCGAAAAAAAGGCGAGAAGAAAACCAATGTCTCCGAGGCGTATCTGCGCCCCGATCACGGTCTGGATCAGGATGCCCATGCCGGAAACTGGCACCGACAGGTCAGCCTGCTGGACATGGAGAGCATTTCCAAGATTCGGGACAAAGGGTTGGATGTCGATCCCGGCAATTTTGCCGAAAACATCACAACCCAAGGCATCCGCTTATGGGAATTGCCTATCGGTACGCAATTGCAACTGGGTGGCGAGGTTTTAGTGGAGGTCACTCAGATCGGAAAGGAGTGCCACAACCGCTGCGCCATTTTCCACCAGGTTGGCGACTGTGTGATGCCGAGGGAGGGAATTTTCGCCAAAGTTTTGCATGAAGGGACGATTCGACCCGGAGATGTGATAACGGTGTTGGGTTAAAATCGGAAAGTTTTAAATTTAAAGATTTAAGCATGTTACAATAAGAAAATCCGGAATCAAACAATATGACAAACCTAATTGACAGTCACCAACGCTCCATTGATTATTTACGCATTTCGATTACCGATCACTGCAACCTGAAATGCCGTTATTGCATGCCCTTTGACGGACGGCCCAAACTGCCCATGTCCGATATCCTCACTTATGAAGAGATATTCAAAATCGCCCGGGCGGCCGTCGCCGATGGGGTCACGAAAATCCGGCTCACGGGTGGTGAGCCCTTGATACGCAAGAACATGATTCATTTTTGCCGTATGTTGACTTCTCTACCGCAACTCAGGGACCTGTCCGTGACCACCAACGGCGTTTTGTTGGGATCCATGGCCACGGACCTGAAAGCGGCCGGCGTCCAACGCGTCAACGTCAGCCTGGATACGCTCAACGCCCGGCGCTATGCCGAAATCACCGGAAAAGATGCACTCAAAAGCGTGTTGAAAGGCATTGAAAAGGCGGCGCAAGTCGGCCTGGCGCCGATCAAGATCAATATGGTTCCCATGCGGGGCATCAACGATGATGAAATTTTGGAAATGGCCCGATGGACGCTGACAAAGCCTTATGATATCCGTTTCATTGAGCTGATGCCCACCAGCGGATGGGCCCGTCAACAGCACGAAAGCCTGTTCGTCTCCATTGACGAGGTCAAAGAAAAGGTTGAAACCCTCGGACCTTTGGTGCCCGTCGATTCCATCAAGACCCGCGGCCCGGCCACCTATGCCCAATTTCCGGACGCCAATGGCCGTATCGGATTTATCGCCGCACTGAGCCACCACTTCTGTAAAACCTGCAATCGGTTGCGATTGACCGCCGACGGAAAACTGCGTGCATGCCTGTTTGCCGAAGAAGAGGTGGACATCAAGGGACCACTGCGCAAAGGTGCTTCCATGGCCTCCCTGCAAGAGATTATCCGTGCGGCGGCAGCCGCCAAACCCAAAGGACATACCTTAAACGACCGGAATGCCGCCCCCATCAAAGGACGTATAATGCGCGCCATCGGCGGATAGCGCCGTTGCCGACGTATGCGTCCATATCCCGGCCCTGCCTGCCCAGCAGCACGGCCGGGATGACGTGTTAGTGAAAAGACCAATCAATAGACAAGGACACAGATCACAAGGCAATGAAACTGTATTGTTTTTTGGGGTCTTACACGAATGAAGGCATAACCACTAAAATCACGCAACAACATCGATATTTTCGATCCAATTCAACTGGCCTGTTCATATATTAATTTAGGTCGAATGTCATAATACTTAAGTACTATCATCGACTGGTACGGACCCATTAAAATAAGCCGCGGGCTTTTGTCCGTTTCCAGGGGAAGTCGCCGAAACCAGGGCTGAAACCACTTCTCAGCATGTTCACCAATTTTCAAAGATTGTTTCCGTAAATTTTTCATTAGAAAATTGCCTCCTTCACAGATTTTACCTGTGAAGGTTGCCAACTATGTTTTGCAGCTATAGTGGTATGCTAAACACAACCTTCCTGGAATTTCTACTGACCAGTATATTGTGGTACTTTGCACTTAGTCATTATTAAGTGCAGTGGCAAGGTGCCACAAGTCGGCTATTTTGTGTGGTATCTGGTGGCTACCGCCAAGCTCAGGAGCAGCCAGGGCTTCCACTGAACTTGAATAATACTATTAATTTCAATCTATTTCGTAATGTCAAGAATGCCACGGCCCTGGCTGTCTGCTGCAGCGACAGGTTAAGCCGAGGCATGATAAACACTATACCGCCAGTATTTATTGACTGGCCGTTTAGGACCAGTCCAGCCCGATGCCAACAACTGCTTGGCTATGAGCATTATCATGATGCCGTGGCCGACATGAAATACTGAGCCATTTCTTCGGGATAGCTCGATCAATCTTTCCGCAGCGTTACGAGCACGAGTCGTTGCTTGTGCAAGTGGTTCTGCGTTGGCGGAGAACCCGCAAAACCATGCCAGCCGAAACACTATGGCCCATATCAAAAGGGGGAGCTTGGGAAAACACCAGAGCATATGTGGCAGATCAGCCTCACAGAACAATTCCTCGGTCAATAGCGCTCTGTCCCGGATGAGCTGTTGTGCAGATTGAACGCATCTGCGCAATGTACTGCTGACAATGACACCAGACTCGGTCGCCTTTTTCAACGTGTCTAATGGTACATCCTCAACAAGGAGGTCTGCCTGATTGTAAAGCTGAATCCAATCTTTCATTTGCCTTGGCGTTATCCAAGCCCAATGCTTCAAATTCGGCTTTCCATGACGCGCAAGAATAATTTCCATGGGATCCTTCTCGGGCTTCGTGTTGCTCACCTGCCGGTGTGGAGCGGCAGCGGAACACCGGTCTGGTGAAGAAAATGGTTGGGACTTCCCTTTATTTAAGATCATTACGCATTACGAGGTTGAAAACTCGGTCGACTGCCTTAGCAACCCTCAGGACTGCATCTCCCACAACCTCTTCTGGATTTACCAGGTACTCAATGCTTGGAAAGCCATCGGACGGAGCTTCTTGGAGTTGTACACCTAATTCGTCACACACTCGCCGAATGCCCTCCATGTTAACCGCATCTAGTGCTACATATGTCGAGTCTTTTTCAGTTCCAAGATACTTAAACGTCTGATGATCGTCAGAGACTATGACAGCACCGGCCTTATCATCTTTGAGGTAAACTGTCTCGAAATTATTGCACTCGCACCGTAACGCGATTTGGCCTTGCGAAAGACCCGATTGTAGGCGCTGCATAGGAGAAATTGTTTCGAATATATTATCTTTTATAAGTCTTCTTGAAACCGAACTAGTTTATTCTATGACTGGCTCGATTAGAACCAATTTTGTCAGAAAAATCGATTTCATTGTTTTTAGTCTTAATCCCTGCTGTTTTCAACAAAAAAGCATTTCTTTTTATATCAGCAGGTTAATTATGAACACTATTCGGCCAACATATTAGCATTCACTAATATGTGCTAATTAGCTACTAATTCTAGCGTTTCTAGACAAAATACAATTAATTTCAGTCCGATTTAGCAGACACGGTTATCACGCAATTGTGATTCGCTTTGGCTATCTCAAAAAATATGATGCTCATTAAACTTGGGGAATCTGCTATCACAACATCATTCATATCCTTCCAAGTGTCCACTCATAACTATTCATTAAAATGCCCATAATAGGTAAATTTATAGGATGTTTTGCGATAACATATATGAAATAATGGCAAACCTCTATGGTACGCAAAAGCTTTGCAGGCGAGGCCTTTACAGGCAATACCGGGGTTTAATTGGTTGTTTACAAACCGGATGCTATGTCCCGCCTGAGGCGGGATGACAGCAACTACAACGACATAAGCACTTCAAGGAATCGTTCGGGGATGGATTGCGCTTTGGCAATATGATTCATCTTTATCTTACCGTTGCCATAGTGCCTGGTCAGCTCATACATGGCACGCAGGGCATATTGTTTTTTCCTGGTTGCCAGCATTTAATCCGCTGCACTCCTGTTTGGCTGAATGAACATCGCATGTCTGTTCCTTAGAAGTGGCTTCAAAACCTTCAAGCGGGCCCAAAATCAAGGCGGGCTGCAGATTAAAATCCCACCAACGGCGGGACTATCTTGGAAGATTTAAATCTGCCGCCCAACACCGCGTTGGGGTTCGAGGGGAGGTTTTGAAACCACTTCTAATAACTGGGTCTGGAAGCCGTCTCTAAAAAAACGGATTTTTTTCCCAAGCTGCAGGCGGAGCCGGATTGGGCTAAAAGACTTGTTTGAGATGGCTTCTAGCGCCCTTCATTGAGGTCGCTTGTCCCCTGCGTCATGTAATGGCGATGGAGTCGTCTGGGTAAATTTTCTTCAAAACGCGTGCGGAAAAAGGCTGCGAACCCCTGCAGGGCTGCAAGTTGACCCTCAAGGTATCGCCTTTGCGCCATGGTCGCGTTTCCAGTCGTAAGGGTCGTTTCGACCGCCTTGATCCGGTCCTCGACATATTGAAGAATATCGAAAAAATAAGTGTAGGACATTTGGACCGCCTTTCGAAGCTGCACAGTTGTTATGGGAGGTATTTTTCCGTGTCAGCTCCCATACGGTTGTGTCTCCAGATTGATATTCTGCTCCAGATACTCCCGAATGCCGGTCAAGGCATCCCGTTGACCTTCAATTTCATGGATTTTGCCTGCATGGCCTTGAACAATGGCGTTCTCCCGTTCAAATTGCAATTGGGTCAGTTTTTGGCTGATGTAATCATGGCATTCGACCAGATACGCATTGGGCATTTTTGATTTCCTTTTTGCTTAATAAGATCCAATTAATCCATATAAGATCAATATAGATATTTAAAGTATATTTCAACCGCTTTGTGACTTGTTACCCCCCTGAAGTTTGCTGAAGCACGCATCGGGTAAGAATCGATGGCACAACACGCGCGATTGCCGCCAGCGGCGTTTTTCAGATCGGCGGTGCGGTAATGCGGCGGGTTTGACACGCCTCAAGTCGACGACCACCCGCATAGCGGGTGGCTTGTATTTCCGGCCATAGGCCGGAAATACAAAAGCATGGCAGTGCTTTTATCGTTGCCGTTGTAGACGGGTGCATCGCAGCCGGTTTGAAAACAAACAATAAAAAAACTCAATAAACCTCCCCAATTACCGATAAGAACCCATGCAGGCAGAGGCCTCAGATACACTGATGGGAATGCGGTATACCTCCGCTTTAAGCGGACAGCGGATTACCAAAGCTTTTCTTCTATGGTACGGAAACACATTTTACCTAATTGAGGGGTCGGGGAGTTTTTTACCCAAATCAATGTCATTCCTGCGAAGGCAGGAATCCAGAAGGCCTATCATCGATTTGCCTGGATGCCCGCCTGCGCGGGAATGACTGGGAAAACGCCCCGGCCCCTCATCTAATTGAAATCGGAGACAGGAGTGATGAAAAAATTGAGTTTTGGCACAAAAATGGGACTCGGTTTCGGACTCGTACTGGTTCTGACCATTGCTGTGGGAACCACAGGATTCTGGGCGCTGGGCAATGTGACAGCTAAAGGTGAATTTTACCAGCAGGTGGGGAAAATCAGAAGCATGTTTTCATCGGCCCGGGAGCGGGCGGATCAATTTTTTCTGAACAACTACAGGGAGGGGCGGCGGCAGCAGTCCGAGGCCCGCAAAGCGGCAATGGATAAGTTGGCCGATACCCGTGCGCTGCTGGAAGCGTTGAGGGATCAGAATGCCGATGATGCGCAAATCTCCAAAGAATGTGAAACCGCCTTGACGCCGCTGGCCACCTACATTGAATTGTTCAAAAAAATTGCCGCTTCCGAAACGAAAAAGATCGAATTCTCCGAGAAAATAATATCCGTCGGCAAAGAGATGCCGGCCCTGATCGAAGAGGGTGAAATATCCGTTGACCAACTCCGTCTTGCCTTTCCGGTAATGATGGCCCGCATGGAAGGCTTTTTCGAACGCAATTCGGCGAACCGGTGGGAACATATTGTTTTAGCCAAAACGCGATTCAAGAAGGAACTGGACAAATGGGGCGCGTATGTCAAAGGCAGCGATCAATTGATGCCGATTCATGAGAAACTGGCGGCTGACTACCTGCAAATCGACGAGAGCATCGAGTTCTACAATCAACAGTTTGTGGACCAGATTGTATTGAGGCGGCGAATGCTCACCG
The DNA here is from genome assembly GCA_050124755.1 of Desulfobacteraceae bacterium. Taxonomy (GTDB): domain Bacteria; phylum Desulfobacterota; class Desulfobacteria; order Desulfobacterales; family Desulfosarcinaceae; genus JARRKU01. The sequence goes on along the minus strand of JASFER010000080.1, from coordinate 13,847 downwards.
CCCAGGAGGATCTTTCCAGGGGACTGCTCACCATCGAGACCGCTACCTTCGACGAGATGAACCGGGTCAAAGCGCTGTCCAACCGGTTCAACAGCATTGCATTGATAGTGGCGGTGGTGCTGGGCGGCATGTCGGCCTTTTTTGCCATCCGCGCGGTGCTGGTGCCGATCAGGCGTGTGACCGCCGGCCTGAAGGACATCGCCGAGGGAGAGGGGGACCTGACGGTCCGCCTGGATATAGACAGCGAGGATGAAGTGGGCATGCTGGCGCACTGGTTCAACCTGTTTATAGAGAATATGGATCGCCTGGTCAAAGACATCGCCGCCAATGCCGATCGGTTGGGTTCGTCCAGCGGAAATCTGCTCGAAATAGCCGGTCACATGGCGGAAGGGGCCGAGCAAATGTCGGAGCGGTCCAACAACGTGGCCGCTGCCACCGAAGAGATGAGCACTAACATGAACTCGGTTGCGGCTGCCAGCGAACAGGCGGCCGTCAATATGGATTCGGTGTCCGGCTCGGCGGATGAAATGACCGGATGCATCGAGGAAATCGCTAACATGGCGGGAACGGCCATGAACATCTCTAAAAAAGCGGTCTCAAGGGCCAATGCAACAACCAGCCAGGTCGACGATCTGGGTAGCGCCGCATCGGACATCGGCAAAGTCACCGAAACCATCACCGAAATCTCGGAACAGACCAATCTGCTGGCATTGAACGCCACCATTGAGGCGGCCCGGGCCGGCGAGGCCGGAAAGGGATTTGCCGTAGTGGCCAACGAGATCAAGGAACTGGCAAGGCAAACCGCGGACGCCACCAGGGATATCCGAAAAAAAATTGAAGGCATCCAGATCTCTACGGGAAAAACCGTCACCGAGATCGAACAGATCACCAAAGTGATCGACGAAGTCAATGAGATTGTCATGAAAATTTCCGGTGACATCAGCGAACAGTTTGAAGTCACCAGCGGCATCGCCCGAAACGTGGTGGAAGCATCCCGCGGCATTCAGGAGGTCAACCAGAATGTCGCCCAGAGCTCCGCCGTATCCAACAATATTGCCGAGGACATCAACCGGGTCAGCGCCGAATCCGGCGAGATGTTCAACAGCAGTTCGACGATTCAACAAAGCGCCCGGGACTTGCTGAACATGTCTGAGCAGTTGAACGGTCTGATCAGCAGGTTCAAATATTGACTGATTCGAATATGCAACAAAGCGTGCACCGCGGTTGCCTGACCAATTTTACTCCGCATGACATGCTGTATTGACAATGAGATTGACACTCAACCATCGGTTTGACATACTCGCGGACGGAAAAAGCAAGCTCCTATCTTTTATTGCTCCATCGAACGAATAGACAAGCATTAAGCCCCATATCGCCGCAATTCGACGCAATGCGAATGATTGCTGACCACAGAACCGCTTAACCAAAAATATGAAAAAGGAGGTAGAAAAGCGCAACCACAGTCAAATCCACATGCAGGTGGGCGGTATAAGCGGAATTCCCGACAAGATCGTTCGCGAAATCATGATTAGCCACCCTTTGCATACGTTCAGCTATAAATAGGCGGTTAATATCTAATGACCACCAAAGAAAAAAGTTACAGAAATAAGAGATTCATACGGCAGTCGATTGAATTGCTGTTGGTCATGGTGTTTGTGGGTTACTTTGTGGTTTACGTCATTCCTATCGTCAAACATTGGCTATTTCCGGACCAGATGGATCGATTAGAGAATTTATTGCGGCGATCTGTTTTCAGGGAATGTGCCTTAAAGGTTGAGCGGCGAGATGAGTTTACGATTTTTATTACGTTAGAGCGAAACAGCGCGCCACACATCACAACCGAAATTTATAAAGGGGTCGTACGAGAGATTGAACCTATTGATGAAAATCGTACTTTTTTTGCCCACTCCATCAATAGAAACGATAACAAAGTCTTCTACCTGACCCGAACGCTGATCGAAGCCGATACCGATTTAGAAAAGATCCGTCGTCTGGAAATCAGCTTTTGCGGCCGGATTAAAGACCAGACAGGTAATGTTCGCTACAAGGATCACGAACCCATTTATGAATGCGAAGTCCCCGAGCTGAAAGCCGTGTGCCTCTGCACCGACGATCAATAGCTGCAAACAGCAAACCAACACCGTGACCAACGTTTAGATCGTATACAGCACCACCAGGCATCGCGTCACTTCGCTGGAGAGGTTTTTCAATTTGTGGAGCACTTCGGAGTTGAAGTGAATCGATTCGCCGATTTTGAGCATATGCACTTTGGCGCCCTGGGCAAACGCCAGCTCGCCGCTCATCACGAAAAAAACTCTTCCCCAGCTATTAGAATTGTGCCCATCCATTGAGAAATTCGACGAGCTGGCTTTTAAGCTTGTCTATCAGTCAATTTTTGCCTATTAATTAAGTTCTCATAATGACGATGCGGCTTGTCTGCTATTGAATGAACTAGCGGTTGAAAAAGCATGACTGAGCATTTGCCAATCAATCCAATGCTTCGGAGAGCAGATCAATGAGCGTTAATAAGACCCGTCTGGTTCAAACCATTGCTGATCAAACCGGACTGCCCAAAAGACAGGCTTCGAATGCCATCAAAGCCATCGTTGATTGTATGATACAATCCTTATCCCGGGGCGATGATGTCAAAATACCCGGATTTGGGAGATTTCATCTTCAGACCTTGAAAGCGCGCAGGGGCCGCCACCCAATTAGCGGCGACACCCTCCAAATCCCGGAGCGGCGGACCATCCGGTTTAAATGCTATAAGCGGTTGCGTGAAACGCTCAATAGACCACAAAGTGCAGCCGTTGACATTGATGTGGGGACGGACCGGCGCAGCGAATCCCGCATCGGCGATCTGCCCAGGGGTAAAGCAGTGGTCAGAATCAGTGGTATTCCCGTTTGCCGATTTGAGATCAAAGATATTTCCGGTAATGGCAGCTGTATATTGGTGGAGAAAAATTCGGTGGTGCTGAGAAATCTTCGCATCGGACAGGAAATTGAACTCCACGTGGTTTATGACGGCACTCCTCCAAAAGCCATCTTGCAGCGGTCGAAGATCGCCCATATTACCCAACCCACGGAAAACAGCACCTATGAAGGCCATGTGATGGTCGGGATTCAGACCATCGATGCCATTCCAATTCAGTAATACTTCAAAAAAGTTGCAGTTGGCGCCGATAAGCATCTATCACATCCTCGGGATCATCGGTGATGACAATGTGATCTTCAATCCAGTCCGGAGCCCGATCATGCTGAACCATGGTGGCAATCTGTCGCCGCATGCCGTCCCAAAAAGCCTTGCGTCCCTCTGTATCATACAATATGACAGGCACCCGCTCCATGATGGAGAGTTTCATGTTGCACAGGGTTATCCCCAGTTCCTCCAATGAGCCCAAACCGCCGACATTGAAGATGGGAAAAGATGCGATTTCAAACCATTTCTGACGGCTGTGGCGGCAGGTGGCCTGAAAAACCTGGCAAAAATCCACATCCGTGGTCATGGCTTGGTCGGTGATGTCCAAAAAATTGGCACCGGATAGTATCCCGCGCTCCCGCGCCAGGGTGTTGGCCTCTTCCATGACCCCACTGCCGCCACCGGTGACGATACCGATATTCTGCCCCCAAAAAGAAACCAGTGCGTCCATCAAATGTCCCAACCGATCTTTTCCACCTGGTGTTAACGAAAGGGTGGAGCCGTAAAATGCAAACAACATGGATTTGTGAAAATCGGCCAAGCGCTCCGGTGCGACGAAGTAGCCTTTGCCGTCTCGGATGGTATGCACCATGAGGCTGCGGTTCAATCCACACACCCAGAAAACCTCCACGCCAAAGGCGTGGTACTCCAGGAGCCGGCTGTGATCTTCCTGAGACAAAAAGGGGCCGTGTTCGCGGGAGGCTTCATAAAAGTAGAGAGCTTTAACCTTACCTTCTGCAGCCAGGTTGATGATATCGCGATGTTCCACCAGGTTGGGGAAATACTTGAGTGCCAGCACCACAGGTGTCTGTTTGACCATTTTATTTAGACGGGATGTGGCATACACATGGCCGCACTGACTTCGCAGGGAATAGTCGTGCCGGGCAACGGTGCAGTGGGCTTTGGACACCCGGCATCTGGCTCCAGGCCCGTTGATAGCCAGTTGTGCCTTCCCAAGACCACCGCCCGATGGCTGGATGACCGCCAAAGGCATATCGAGAAAATGGCATGTGCGCGAAGGTTTACCCGTCAGTTTGCTTTCAAGTTGTTTAAGGTTGGTGTAGCTGAATTGCCGGTGGTTGCGGGTTTTGGATTTACGCCGTTCGGCCAGTTTATATTTGGGGGCTCCGTACACCCGGGCACTGATCAATGGATTGACAATGGTATGCGAACTGCCGTTGACGATTTCCAAATAGATGCGGATCCCCCGGGTTTTGATGGGATCCAATACAGTTGCCGGCAAGTTGCGACCCAGGGCGAATCCGCTTTGCAAGACCACATAATGGTCGTTCAGATACATGGAACAGGTGGTAATCACGCCCTCGCCGGCCGGGATAATCAGGTTGGGTACGGATCGATTAATTTGATATCGGTTGAGCATTTCACGGCCATCTTCACTGAGCAAAATCCGGTCGAAAATCTGGGAGCTGATATCTTTCCGCAGCTCACACACAATCCGATGAGGTGCGATGACGATGCTGCCGTCGCTGGAAATTGCGGTCGAGGCCGGCAGCTTTAGCTCAGCACGTTCAATGGCGGACACAACTTCTTCGGAAGAGAGCAGGGAATCCGGATCACAATACACCAGGCGCCCAACGGGAAGGCCCTGAGCAAAGAACTTGGATAGTCGATCCAAGGACGGGTATCCCGGAATAACAGCTGAAGCGGTCTGGGTCATGATCAATCGGTGGCCGTCCGTATCCAGTTTATCGATGGTGGGCGGATCGCTGGTGATCTGAATGCCGAGACGCGCGATCCGAGACCGCTCGCTAAAAACAATTTGCTCGGGTTGGGTTTTTAAGCGCTCAAACATATGGCGTGACAAACCAAATACACTCTGGAATGTGATTTGGTTATTCCGATTCTCCAACACTTTAATAATAATGCCATCGTCTGATTGAAGCATTCCCCGATATGAACGATCGTCTCTGAAAATCTTGGCCATCTTGTCTCCTTTAGCCATGTTCAACCTTAATGCTGCAAAAACAGGGTCAACCTTCGGGACCTTTTCCCATCCTCTCTGAGATAAACCAATATATCGATCACGGCTGAACGTTCAATCCATGTTAAGGTATAAAAATATTTTAACCATAGTGCCGAAAATTGTCACCCAAACAGATTTTTTAAAAGAAAATTGACCGGATAAGCAAGTATTGAAAATAAAAACGATGACTGCATACATACCATATTCGCCTAGTGACCCCAACATTTTGTGCACGTCGTGTCTTGGTGGTGATACCTCTCTGATTTGGCATGATATTTGCTTTACTAATTTGGTGCCTGGAAGAAAACACCCCCTTTCCTGGGGAAGGGGTTAGGGGAGGAAGTATCATGGCCTATAGGCTTCACCCCCACCCCGGTCCTCCCCCGTCAAGGGGAGGGAGCTAGAGGTTTTCTCAATCATTAATAAGAAAAAAACATTTAATTTTCCCTATAAGAAAGGCCGATTGATGAAGTGCTCAAAATGTGGATACAAACGTCAGTTAAGAGATGATGCCTTTGTTCCTCCCACCGAATGTCCCTCCTGCGGTATCGTTTATGCTAAGCATGATGCCGGCCCAGCGATAGCAGCACCGGGGGCGTCTGTTGCAACACCGGCCCACCTTCGCCCTAGCCCGGTGGACCCTGAGTCACTGAAAAAAGCGAGGGAGCGCGTTGAAAAACGTTTACGCGACCGACTTGAGGTCCGCGTCAAAGATGAACGTTACGCCCAGACCCTTGAAATGGCCCGCAAAATATCAGCTGAAGAGTTTCACAAACGGGACCTTCGACCAGAACCAGACCAAAGCAAGGGATCTGAAACCATGTCCGTTGAAGATCAAAACCAAAGAGCAGAATCTGCAAACCCGGAAAATGGTCCGGATGAAGCCCTGCTGCTGGAGGACATGGTTGGCGTAAAGATCCACAACGACGTTGAAGTGGCCGTTGAGGAAAAGGCCCCTCCGGATCAGACGGAACCTGAGGATTCACAAAGCAACATAAAGGCTGTTACCGAGACCAAAGCACCGAATAATGCATCTTCTCCGGCGGAGGCGACTGAAGAAGAGCGTCGCGACCCTGAGGACGTTCAAGTTAAAACCGTTATACTTTCAACAACGGAAAAATCCGTTGATGCTGCACCTGAGGAGAATTCAGAATATGAGACAGAAAATGCTCACGAAGGAACGCTGGAAGAGACGGTTGAGGAGATTCCGGCCCATATCGCTGCAGCATCTGCAACAGCTAAACGGTCAAGCTTTGGTGCGGGACTGCTGCGGCTTCTGCCGGTGGTGGCCTGGTTGATGTTGTTTGCCGGCGTGATTGGCGCCGTTCTGTCCTGGACCACCATCAGCGATGTCGAGGCCGGTGTTAAAATCCCTGTGTCCAACGGCCTCAGCACCCTACCCTTGGGATTGTTGCTGGGATTTGCCTATTTGGCAACCGGCGCCCTGGGATTTGCATTCTTTTGGGTGGCCTCCCTGATCAGCAAACAGTTGAAGGACATCCGCCAATTGTTAATGGTTCACCCCATCTCCATGATGTCGGAGCAGACCAATAGTGACCAAAGCCAACCGGGCGATGAGTAAATAATATTAAAACACCAGCACCTTGGCTCCGCGAATCTTTCGCTGCTTCAGCTCGAGCAAAGCTTTATTGGCCTCTTGGAGTGTATAGGTCTGCACGGCCGGTTTGATAGGTATTTGGGCGGCCAAATTGAGAAATTCTTGAACATCCCGCCTGGCCACATTGGCCACACTTTTAATCTCTTTCTCCTGCCATAAATGTTTGGCATAATCGAGTTCCATCAAGCAGGCTTGGTCACCGGACTCTTTGCGAATGGCATTAATCACCAGACGTCCCCCCGGGCAAAGGTGCCTCAAGGCCTCGACCACCGGTTTCCATGCCGGCGTGGTGTCGATAATACAATGTAGTCCTTCGGGAGGTGCCTGGGCAGTATCACCGGCCCAGACGGCCCCCAGTTCCAGCGCAAATGTTTGTTCCTTTGAACTGCGAGCAAACACATATACCCGGCTTTTCGGGTACTTATGCCGAACCATTTTCAAAACCAGGTGGGCTGAGGCACCAAAACCGGTTAACCCCAGGCGATCGCCGTCCTTCAGCCCGGTCAATGACAAGGAACGATATCCGATGGCACCGGCACATAACAGCGGCGCGGCTTGGACGTCTGAAAACCGGTCCGGGATGGGGTAGGCAAAATCCTGGCCCACGGTCATGTATTGGGCATATCCGCCGTTCACATCTCTACCGGTGGCCCTGAAATCGGCGCACAGATTTTCGAGGCCTTTGCGGCAATAATCACAGACCCCACACGCCGAATAAATCCAAGCGATACCCACGCGATCTCCTTCTGAATAGCGCTTCGCTCCGGGACCGCAAGCCACCACCGTGCCCACGACTTGATGTCCGGGGACCATGGGCAATGCAGGTGGAGGTGTCCGGCCTTCGATTTCATCCAATTCAGTGTGGCAGACACCACACGCCCCCACTTTTATCAGGATTTGATGATCCCCGGCCTCGGGAACGGGCAGCCGATCCGCAGATAAGGGGCTGCGTTCCCTGGTGAGATCGGAAATTCGCTCCAGTACCATGGCATCCATCATGGCGGGCCTCCGCAAGACAATTTCACGTTTCCGGCGCTTTGTATGTGGTGTGGTCACTATACGCAATCTCGGCATGATTTGACAAGCGGCTCATGGAACATTTTCAACTTTGCTTAAAAAGCTTGACCCACCGGAAAATATAGGGAAACATGGGGCTATTGCAGCATCGTCGAACGGTACTGCAATAATTGCCTCCTTCCATGTTAGGCTGAATAAAAGTGATCGTTGCAAAAGCCGCCATGGCCGGCTGCGTGTATTTGTAGAAAGACAATGGTGATTGACAGCGGCTCACAATTTGTTCAACCATGATGCAAAACAGTCCGTCTGGAAAACGTTTAAGCGGTGAAAAGGGATGCCTGAAATGACGACATCACTGGGGATATGCATCGGCGCCTCAACAGTATCGGCCGTTATCATATCCCGTAAATCCACATCCGAATCCATGGCCGAAGTACACGGGTCCGATGATATCCGCGTATTGAGTTCAACAGCCCGCCCCCATGGCGGCGATCCGCGTCAGACACTGACCATGCTGTTACAGGCAATGGACCTGTCGGATGCAACGAAGATTGCCGCCACAGGTCGCAAATTTCGCCACCTGATCCAACTGCCGTCTATCTCCGAGCCCGAAGCCGTTGAGCACGCTTTTCGTCAAGTCAAACCCCTGGATGTGGTCTGTCCCGCAGTTATCTCCGCCGGTGGAGAGACATTCATGGTCTATAAACTAGACGCCCATGGACAAATCACCAATGTCTTTACCGGCAATAAGTGTGCAGCCGGTACCGGCGAATTTTTTCTGCAGCAACTGAGGCGGCTGGACACCTCTTTGGAGGAAGCGGCGGAATGGACGACCTCTGTTTCTCCTTACGCGGTATCAGGACGCTGTTCGGTTTTTTGCAAATCCGACTGTACCCATGCCACCAACAAAGGCATCCCCAAAGCCCGGGTAGCCGCCGGGCTGGGGCAGATGATGGCTAAAAAGATATTGGAGCTGTTAAAAGGCTTTGAGAGCCGTAATGCCATGCTCGTGGGCGGCACGTCCCAGAATCAAATGATGGTCCGATATCTTAGAGAAGCCATACCCGGATTGATCGTCCCTGCCCAGGCACCCTACTTTGAAGCATTGGGTGCCGCGCTATGGGCCTTGAATCAACCGGATGTGCAACTTCCCGAAATCGCTGATCTTTATGTTTGCCATCAAGGCCGCTTTGAAATGCTGCCGCCTCTGGCCGGATATGAAGATCATGTCGAATTTAAAAGCTTAACGCACGGCGATGTACAGCCTGATGACGTGTGTGTCCTGGGTCTGGATGTGGGCTCCACCACCACCAAAGCGGTGTTGCTTCGCCAGCGGGACAATGCCATGCTGGCATCTGTATATCTACGCACCAACGGTGATCCCGTTGGCGCATCAAGAGCGTGTTACCGCTCCATTGAAGCTCAAATTCAAAAGCGCATTGATCCGAAGTGCATTCGCATCGTCGGCCTGGGGGTCTGCGGCTCCGGACGGCATATTGCCGGACTGCACGCCCTTACAGACGGCGTGATCAATGAAATTACCGCCCATGCCACGGCGGCCATCTATTTTGATCCTCAAGTCGACACCATCTTTGAAATCGGTGGTCAGGATGCCAAATATACCCATATCACCAATGGTGTCCCCTCCGATTATGCCATGAACGAAGCCTGCTCGGCCGGAACCGGCTCCTTTTTGGAAGAATCCGCATGGGAGACCATGGGCATCCCCATGGAGGAGATCGCCGCAGCAGCCTTGCAGGGAAGCGCGCCGCCGAATTTCAGCGATCAATGCGCTGCATTTATTGCCTCCGATATCAAAAATGCCATCCAGGAAGGCGTCGGCCGGGAGGACATTGTGGCCGGCCTGGTATACTCCATTTGCATGAATTACAACAACCGTGTGAAAGGTCATCGCCCCGTGGGCAACAAAGTATTCATGCAGGGCGGCGTCTGCTATAACCGTGCCGTGCCCCTGGCCATGGCTGCGCTGACCGATAAAGATATGGTCGTTCCACCGGAGCCCGGATTGATGGGCGCTTTCGGTGTTGCCTTGGAAGTTCAAAAAAGAATGGACCATGGTTTGATGGCTCCCGGGCAATTCGACTTGGGCGCACTCGCCCGCCGACGCGTGGAATACGGCCGGCCGTTTGTCTGTAAAGGCGGCAAGGACAAATGCGATCGCCGCTGCAAAATTGCCCGCATTCATATCGACGGCCGTTCATATCCCTTTGGCGGCGCCTGCAACCGCTATGAGAATTTGCGCAAAGGCAGTCGCGTGGCAACTTCCGATCTCAATCTGGTCCGGACCCGCCAGGAATTAATCTTCGAAAAATACGCGCCTGCGCCGATGAACCGTCCGCACCAGGGCACCCGAGGGCGCGTCGGCATCAACCGCAGTTTCATGGTCAACACCTATTACCCGCTATATGCCCATTTCTTCAGCGCGTTGGGTTTCGAGCCGGTTCTGCCGGAAAAAGCGGACCCCCGTGGAATTGATCAACGCAATGCACCCTTTTGTTTTCCAGTGGAATTGGCCCATGGATTTTTTCACGATCTGATAACCGACCCCAATCCGCCGGATTTCATTTTCCTGCCCCATTTCAAATCCATTCCCCCGGTCAACGGTGAGCACCTGTCCCAATTATGTCCCCTGGTCCAGGGCGAACCCTTTTACCTGCAGGCCACTTTTCGCCATCAGCTCCAGCAGCTGAAGGCCAGAGGCATTCGTGTTCTCTCACCACGGCTGGACCTGTCCAAAGGATTGACCGAAGCACAAGCGCCGTTGGTGGCCATGGCTGCTCAAATGGGCGTTTCACGCCAGTCTGCCAAAGCCGCGTTTGCCCGGGCAAGGGCCCGGATGGAGGCTTGCTTGGAAGAGATGCAAGCCATCGGCCGGCGGGCCATTGCCAAGCTTGAAGCCGATCCAAAAGCCATGGGTGTGGTCCTGTTTGCAAGGCCCTACAACGGATATGTTGCCGAAGCCCATATGGGAATACCCGACAAATTTGCCTCTAGAAATATCCTCGTACTACCGCTTGATTTTCTGGACATATCTTCAGAGCCGTCCATTGCTACCATGTACTGGGCAATGGGCCAGCGCATCATGATGGCGGCGAGGAAAATCCAGCCCCATCCCCAGCTATTTGGAACTTATATCACCAACTTCTCCTGCGGTCCGGACTCCTTTGTCATCAACTTCTTCCGCAATACCATGGGAGAAAAACCCTCCCTGACCCTCGAATTGGACAGCCACAGCGCAGACGCCGGTATCGAAACGCGTATCGACGCCTTCCTGGATATCGTGCAGGCCAATCGCTCTGCGGGCGGCAGGATCTGGAAGCCCCAAAGCAACCCCGGATTCCGGCCGGCTTCCACCGTCATGGAAAAGGAGACCGTGCGCATCCTGACCTCCAGCGGCCAACGGCTGCCGTTAACCGACCCGCGAATCACGCTGCTGTTTCCATCCATGGGAAAAATCGGCACCGAAGCCTTGGCGGCCTCTTTTCGCAGCGCCGGCGTCAGAGCCGTACCCCTGCCGCCCAGCGACGAGACCATTTTGAAAATCGGTCGCGGCCATACCTCCTGCAAAGAGTGTCTGCCGCTGATTTTAACCACGGGTGCATTGATGCACTACATCCGGACCCAAAAAAGAGCTGACGAAATCGTGGTCTATTTCATGCCCGGCGGCTCGGGCCCCTGCCGCTTCGGCCAGTACGCCGTCTTCATGCAGGATTTGATCAAAAAGCTCGCCATCCCGGATGTGGCCATCTTTTCGCTGTCATCCGACGTGGGTTACGAAGGATTGCCCCCGGACATCCACAGAAGGGCCTGGAGGGCGGTGGTGACATCGGATGTCTTTGAAGATATACGCGCCATGCTATTGACCAATGCGAAACATGTGGATGAAGCCATGCCGATCTTCGAAGACCAGTTTCAAAAAGTCCTTGCGGCTCTGGGAGCAGGGAATCTGGACGTCCTAGGAAAAGCATTAAGGGATGCGGCCGAGCAGCTGCGCCAAATTCCCCTGGCGCTTCCGGTGCATCAGGTTCCCACCATCACCCTGGCCGGCGAAATATTTGTCCGGCGCGATGGTTTGTCCAGGCGATACCTGACCGAATACCTGGCGGCCAAGGGCTTTGCCGCTATCTGCGCGCCGGTGGCCGAATGGATTCTCTACTCCGATTTTGTCATCAACAAAGGCCTGGCCGACCAGCCGCGGGACGGCCTGGCGGGGCGACTGAAGTCCCACCTCAAAGTACACGTCATGCGCAAAGACGAGCAGCGCATTAAAAAAGACCTCAGCCCATCCGGCCTTTTCCACGCCGCGCCGGTCAGGATTGCATCGATTCTGGATACGGCCGCACCTTACATATCGCCCCATCTAAGCGGTGAAGCCATTCTGACGGTGGGCACCTCCCTTCGGGAAGTGGCATCGGAAACATGCGGCGCCATTGCCATCGGCCCCTTCGGGTGCATGCCCAATCGACTTTCGGAAGCCATTTTGGTGGAAGCCATGAAGGGGGAGCATAAGTTGTCCAGCGAACCGCATGACCGTCGGCTGAGAGCCACCTTGACCGACGTTGACGACTTGCCGTTTCTTGCCATTGAAAGCGATGGTTCCCCCCTGACCCAACAAATCCACGCCAAGTTGGAAGCATTCTGTCTTAGAGCCCGGCGATTGCACCAAAGAATGATGCAAGCGGCGGAGGACTCCAGATCCTGATCCTGTGCCTGTCACGCCAACGGCGTAATTGCCAAGGGTTCGCAGTAGGTCTACTACGGCTTCAGCCTTGGCGCTTTGACGCTGAATCCCTCCGGCGTCTGCATTGCTTTTGCCTCTATAGGCAAAACAGAGGTTTCCATCAGATATATGAGATTATGGATTACCCGGTTATCCATAAAGCTCAAGTTGCAGGTATCGGATTTGATGCCAGGCCGGCGCAGAGGCCGGCCCTACGCTAATCACTCCGATCCCTGGCGTTTTGAGGGTTCCCGGGTAGGGTCGGGCTCTGTCCCGACCGGTGGAGATAAACCCTGCTTGCTTAATCTTTTAAGATAACCGCGATGGATTATACTCATGAGCCTCATCAAACGACCGTTGATGAGGCTCGGCAATAAGTCTTATTTGTTATAATTACAGTAACAAACAGTCAAATTTGGCGTTCCATTTAATGGGTGCTGTTTATGGACGTTAAATTACTTATGGCGCAGACCATGTGCTGGGGCACCTATTGCATAGAAATGAACGAAAGCCGAGCGTTAAGGATAGCGATCGAAACAACTTTATCCGTTTCTCCATAAATCTCAAGCTGGAGAATAAAGTCAAGTCCGAAGGTTGTTCCGGAATAGTTTTAAGTGAAGGGTTTAAACCGGCGCTTTGCGGCGATCCGTCCCTTTGCGCCGTTCCGGGTACTTTGAAAGGGTGACAACCACACCGCTGCGAACAGACTTGCGTCGATCATGCTTGGCTTTGCGTCGATCTTTGATCACTTTTTTTTTGAGCGCCTGCCGGCGCGAGTTGTCACGTTTCTTCTGGTTGTTTTGCACCGGTACAATGGCGCCTCCTATGACTATATCAACCATTGGAGATCACCTCCTGAATCTGTTATCGGCATTCTATGAATGAACTTGAGTATAAACAGGTTCTAATTGACTTTTTATCGACTTTTTAGACTCAGCCCTCGACCGATCAACGAATATTTGTTATTTTTGGCTACTTATTTGAACAGCGATTGCAGAAATATCCCTGATTAGGATAGCACCAAGCAGCCATTGCTCAAAGAGTGCGCAAATGGAAGGGATCTCTATTTATGGTTCAAGGATCCGCTTGGAATCGGTTGAAAAGAGGCAAATTCGTTCTATATTATGACCATTTAAAAAAAGTGACGCGGAAATTGACAGGATTGCGTGCTGCGAAGGAGATCTGGAAACAATGCATCCCATTAGAGTCGCCGTTGTCGGCGTTGGCAATTGTGCCAGTGCGCTGATTCAAGGGCTTCATTATTATAAAAAAAATAGCCAAGAAAAGG
>JASFER010000079.1:0-22222 GCA_050124755.1 Desulfobacteraceae bacterium | reverse complement strand
CTGCGCTCAGGTTGGTTTCCCGCTGGCAATGAAAGTGATTGGACCATTGCATAAGACCGATGTCGGAGGCGTAAAACTGGGTATCGCCGATAATGATGATGCCCGCCGGTCCTGGGATGACATGTTCACCATTGAAAATGCAGAGGGCGTATTGCTTCAGCCGATGATCGGCGGCATTGAAGTCATCCTGGGCGCCAGTCGGGAAGGGGATTTCGGACATCTGATCATGTTTGGATTGGGCGGCATTTACACCGAAGTCCTCAAGGATGTTCAATTCGCGCTGGCGCCTCTGACGAAAGCCGAGAGCCGCCGAATGATCCGCGGTATCCGCAGCTACGCCATATTGCAAGGGGTTCGCGGCGAAGCGGGGATGGATATCGATGTCCTGGCGGACCATGTTCAACGCCTGAGCCTCCTGGTCCACGATTTTCCGCAAATTGATGAAATCGATTTGAATCCCGTCAAGGGTACGGGCGTCGATCTTTATGCCGTCGATGCAAGGATTATCCTCAAAGGTTGACGGGAGGGTGAAAAAAACCAGGGGCGTTTGAAGGGTCAGATTGCCTCGCATGTGCATGACGGCAAAATGGCCTCATGCAGATCCCCGAATCCGCAATTGATCCGTTAAAAGTGGATGCTAATGGAGCAGTCCCCGAACATCCACCGACGCCTGCTTGCCGATCTTGTCGTAGTGTTCGTCGAGCCAGCGTCCGGCGGCGCTCCTGCCCATATCCCTCATGTGACACAAGAATTGCCAATCTGTATTGAGCTTGCTGGAGGCGTTCAACGGCTCGAATCCCTCCGGGTCGGCAATCATGTGGATGAACAGTTTTTTGTAGCGCTTGGGATCCAGATGGCCACCGTCGATTAGCCGTCCCACAAATTCAATGGCCCTGAGTTCGTTGAGCAGGCTGGCGTTGAAGGTGATTTCATTGACCCGGTTGAGAATGTCCCTGGCCGTGGTGGGCGTCTTTTGGCAGCAAAGCGGATTGATCTGCACGATAACCACATCCGGCGCCTCGGCATAATAGGCAAACGGGTATAGCACCGGATTGCCGCTGAATCCGCCGTCCCAGAAATCTTCGCCGTCGATGTGCACGGCCTGGAAGAGCTGCGGCAAACAAGCCGATGCCATGATCGCATCTGCTGTCAGCTCTTTGCGGCGAAACACGCGTACTTGACCCGTCTGGACGCTGGTGGCGCTGATAAAAAGCTTCAGGCGATCGCAGGATCGGACGCGGTCAAAATCGACCAGTTCATCGATCAGATCGCGCAGCGGATTGATGTTCAAGGGGTTGAGTTGATAGGGAGATGCCAATCGGCTGATAAAATCCATGGCGAGATATCCCGGAGAATAATCCAAATTCCAGTTACCCCACAACGCATCCAGCAGTGTCCGTTTGACAGGACTCATTTGGGCGGCTTCGCTGATCGATTTCCAAAAGCTGTGCAGCGCCTCGCGCGCGCCTTTGCGGCCACCGGCCATGATGCCGTCGGCGGCCACAACGGCGTTTATGGCGCCGGCACTCGTACCGCTGATGGCGCTGACCGTAATTCTTCCGGACGCCAACAAACGATCGAGAGCGCCCCAGGTAAATGCCCCGTGAGCGCCACCGCCTTGCAGCGCCAGATTGATGGGCTTGGTAGAAGTCGTGCCCCGTTGATCTCCGCTGACAGCCTTTTTCGACAACGTCCCGGATGCTGTCATAAGCACCTCCGAAAATGGATGTTTTTTGTATCTATTCCACGATAATCTGAATTACTCTCGTATACCGACGGTTGAAATTTACCTAGTCTCAATGGCAGATGATCTCATTGTGAGATTTATGATATACCATATAATTTCGGAAGCAACCATGAAAGCGTCACCCACATTATTAGAAGCAGCGGCATCCCGATTCGGAGGAAATCGTTGAAAGTGTACTTACCCGCGTTCATGACCAGTAGATTGGTCTTGTAAGCCATGGGGGTGGCATAGCTCATATTGGCCCCGAAGAGCACTGCCAAGACAAACGGTTCGGCCGGCTGTCCCATCTGGGCGGCAATTGAAACGGCGATGGGGGTGCCGATGACTGCTGCTGCGTTGTTGGAAACGATGTTGGTAAGGATGCCCATCAGAAGCATCAGTCCACTGATCACGAAGATCGGCGAAGTGTCCCCTGCCAGGGCAACAAAAAGTTGTGCCAGGTAATCAGCACCGCCGGTCTTGAGCAGTGCAACCCCGATGGCAAGACTTGCGGCCACGATAAGGATGACTTGCGCATTCAGTGCACTCGTGGCATCACGCCATCCCAGGCATCCGGTGATGATCATCAACAGCGCCCCGAGCGACGCGCTGATGGCGATGGGCAGAAACCCTATGGCGGCCGTAACAACGATACCCAGCATAATGAGCAGGGCCACCGGTGCCTTGCGGGCAAAAGGCAGATCCGCGGTGGCATCGAGCACGAGAAATTCCTTTTCTTTTTTGAGACCCGCAATCTGTTCCCGGGGGCCTTGAACCAGGAGGATATCCCCGTCTTTCAGACGGATATCCCCGATTTCATCGTATAACTTTTCCGGGTGCCTGCCCGCCCTGTGTATGGCCAGCGTAATTATCCCGTACCGATCCGCGAATCGGATTCCGCTGAGAGTTCTTCCCGCAAGGCGGGAGCCTTCTATGAGGACGATCTCCGCAATCTGCTGATCTTCATCCTCTAGCGGGTGCTCCTCATCAACAGGTTCGTTCATGTCGTCATCCGCATAGAGCTTTCCTTCCAGTACCTTTTCAAACTCCTTCAGACGAGCGGGCGTATCACGGATAATCAGATGGTCGCCTGCTTTAAGCACCAAGGAGGGAAAAGGTATCATGAAGTTGTCAAGCCCGCGCTCAACGCTCGTGACTTTCATGGTCCCATCGACTTTTTTTCTGGCTTCGGCCAGCGTCTTTCCTTCAACCGGGGTTCCTTCAAGAATGGCAAGATGGGCGGAGAAAACCCTGGGGGAGGTGTCTGCCAGAGTCAGTTCACGCTCCGGTATGATCCGAGGTGCCACGAGCCAGAGATAAGCGATACCGATACTTCCGGCAATGGCCGCCGGTACGATGAAATCGAACATACCCATCCGTTTCAAGCCTATCTCTGCCGCCACGGAGACTACCAGCAGATTCGTGGAGGTTCCGATGGTGGTGCACGTGCCCCCTAGCAGGGTGGCGAATCCCATGGGCATCAACACGGAAGAGGCCTTCATACCCGTGCGAAGGGAAACGTTGATCAAAATGGGGAGAAACAATACGACAACGGGGACATTGTTTATAAACGCACTTATAAAAGCCCCGACCACAAGGGTCAACAACAGGGAGATGCTCGGGCTCACCTTCCAGAGCCGCGCCAGCACCCTTCCCACGGGTTCGAGCGCCCCCGTGCGGACAATACCCTGCCCGGCGATCATCAGGGTGCAGACGGCAACCAACGCTTCGTGTCCGAAACCCCGGAAAAAGTCTACGGCGTGTAAAACGTCTCCGTCCACCTGGAAAGGAAAGACTTCGAACCCAACAGCCAGACTGATAAGCACCAGGAAACTGGAGGACTCGAGGGGTATCTTTTCACGGGTGAACAGAACCAATGCGACAACGGCAAGGATCAGCACGGCCAAGGCATGGGCATTGGGCGGCGGTGCAAATGTCATATCGTTTAACTCCATTGTTTTGTGAGACGGCGTCGGTAATTGATCAGGCCGGATATGCTTTGGCATCGCAAGTGTACCACGGGGGCGCTGTCTTGCCAACACGTGGGAAAGGGCTCGGGTTTGTCACTAATCAAGATATTGCGGTCGGGCAGTTGGTCGATCTGGAGGCGATTACACTTTATAAGCTTTTTATATCATTTAACCCGGGCAGGTTGGCATACGAACGATATTTTTATACTGCTGAAGGCAAAAATGTTGACACGGCCATAATAATCGTTTATCGTCGATGAACGATAAAGCATGGAGGCGTGTGTGTCGAAAAATTCACTTCGAAAGTGTTGTCCAACTTCATCCCTGAAAAAAACCGCATTTGATTCACAGCGGCTGGCATCCATCTGCAAAGCGTTGGCCCATCCGGTGCGGCTTCAAATTGTGGCTCATTTGAAGCAGATCGACAAATGCGTCTGCGGTCAACTGGTTGATGCCTTGCCCCTGGCGCAGTCCACCGTCAGTCAGCATCTAAAAATTTTAAAGTCCGCCGGTCTGGTAATCGGTGAGGTTGAAGGGCCACGCACATGCTATTGCATCAACCATGAAGCGATGGCGGAACTCAAATCTCTGGTCGATCGCATTTAGACAGCCGTAGAGGAGACCCAATGGGAAAAGATAAACCCCAATCCTGTGCCTGTGGCGGCGGCCAACCTTACAGCGGAGGTGCTCAGGCGCCCTCGCAGATGCTGCCGATGTTCAATGGCCCGGCCAAAGCCTCGGATGCACCTTGCTGCAGCCCGCAGGAGGCATCCGATGAGCCGTGCTGCGGCCCTCCCGCCGGTCCTCCCAGCGGTCGTCATGAAAAACCCGGATACGAGATTCGTCACTTTGTCCAGGATTTTATAGACACAGCCATTGGCCCGGTTCCCAAAGTCCACACCAGGCCGGTCCTCAGAGATCACCTTGGAGCCCTGCGCGTCCGGATCGGCATCAGGCGCAGCGACTATAGGGTGGCCCCCGGGCTGTATGCGGTTGGGCAGCCGGACGGGGATGCGCCCGTTCTGGTGACGGCCAACTACAAACTCAGTTTCGATCACCTGCGTAAGCACCTGGAGTCCATGGATGCCTGGTTGCTGGTGCTGGACACCCGCGGCATCAATGTCTGGTGCGCTGCCGGTAAGGGGACTTTTGGAACCGAGGAAGTGATCCGGCAAGTCCGACAGACGCGCCTGGCGCAGGTGGTCAATCATACAAAAATGATCTTGCCCCAGTTGGGCGCGCCGGGTGTCTGCGCACTGGATGTGAAAAAAGGATGCGGTTTTGAGGTTGTGTGGGGACCCATTCGCGCCCGGGATCTGCCGGCCTTTCTGGCTGCCGGACAGAAAGCCGATGAGCGGATGCGGCGGGTGACCTTCACCATGGCGGAACGGATGGTGCTGGCGCCGGTGGAGATCTCCCTGACCCGAAAACCCATCATGTGGGCCCTGCCGGCCATATTTGTGCTTTCCGGCATCGGCCGCCACTTTTTCTCATTCACGGCCGCTTGGGAGCGCAGTCTGCCGGCATTCACAGGATGCTTTGCGGGCGTGTTGGCCGGTTGCATCATCATGCCCTTGTTGCTTCCCTGGATACCGGGACGCGCTTTTTCCATCAAGGGATCCCTGACGGGGCTGGCGACCGGCATCGTCGTGGTCACCGCCTGGGCATCCGGTGCCTCTATCTCCTTTGGAGCCGGCCTGGCTTTGATTCTGTTGACGACCACGGCCAGCTCATTTTTAGCCATGAATTTTACGGGGACCACGCCTTTCACATCTCCGTCGGGTGTGGAAAAAGAGATGCGCAAAGCCATTCCTTTACAAATTGCAGCCATGGTTCTAGCGGCGGGTATGTGGGTAGGCGCTGCGTTTTAGAAGGATTATAAATATGCAAGATTTACGATACCTGGACAACGTCGTTACATTGGTTCTGAACGAAGATGATTGTGTGGGGTGCGGCGCTTGTACAATGGTCTGCCCCCACGGCGTCTTGGCCATGAATGGAAGCAAAATTCACATCGCAGATCGGGACGGCTGCATGGAGTGCGGCGCCTGTGCCCGGAACTGTCCCACCGGCGCTTTATCCGTTACCCCTGGCGTGGGCTGCGCTGCCTATATTATTCAAGTGTGGCTCAAAGGAAAAGAAAACGCGGCTTGCGGCGGCCCTGGTTGCTGCTAGCATCAGCGTTCATCGCCGCTTGAAACGATGACGGGTGCTCCCTGAACGACGCTTTTGAGAACACCAACATCACCGATGACGTGACCGAAGATGTTCACCGGACTGTAGGCGCGGGGCTCGGCGCCGGTGCTGACGGGGGTGGGGCCAAAGAAAATGCAGAAAGCGTTTCCCGTCGGCCAGTATGCCAGGGTGCCGACTTCGACCTCTTCCCGGGCATCGTCCGCCAAGGGAATATCCACCGGGATATCGAAGTAAATTTCGTCTCCCCATACATTGGCCGCTCCCCGTATGGGAAGGGCCGAAGCCACGGCTTTTGCGGTGGGGCTTTGGTCGATTTCTGCGTTCAGTACGATGTGGTTGATGGTGATGATGATTCGCATAGGGGTAATATATAATGACGGGCGGCGATGGTCAATCGGCTTTAGGGTGCAGGATAGAAATAGGGATCCCCACCTTGCTTGTCCTTGCGCCCGTCTTCGGCGTTACATCCACCGGCACATATCCTGATATGCACCGGCGGATGTGCCTTGAAGACGAACCCAAATCCGGCGCAATCTGTGGATCCCTATTTCTATCCTGCACCCTTAGCGTCGTCAAGAACCCGCCGAACCGCGATCAGTAGTTCGTTTCGAATGATGGGCTTCATAATAAGCGCTTTTATATTGAGGCGGTCGAGCAGTTCCTGGGTGATTTTTTCGCTGTATCCGGTGCAGATGATGACCGGTGTGCCCGGACGAACCGACATCAATTTTGAGGCCAGGGTGTCGCCGGTCATTTGCGGCATGGTCATGTCGGTGATAACCAGGTCGAACGCTTCCGGTTGCCTTTCAAACAAGGCCAAGGCTTCGATACTGCTGGTTCGAATGGTCACCTTGTAACCCAATCGTTCCAAAAGCTGCTTGCTTAATTCTGCAAGGGGAGGCTCGTCATCCACAAAAAGGATACTTTCATTGCCGCCGGGTATCACTTGCTCCAGTTTGACTTGGGCCGGTTCGTCCGTGTGGATGGTGGGCAGGTAGATTTTAAAGCTGGCCCCTTTGCCGGGGGACGACCCGACGGATAAAGCTCCATTGCATCCCTGGATGATACCTTGCACCACCGCCAATCCCATACCGGTGCCTTCCCCCTTCTCTTTGGTGGTAAAGTACGGGTCGAAAATCTTATCCATAATTTCCGGGGCGATGCCGGGACCGGTGTCATTGACTTCTATCCTGAGATGCGGGCCCGGTGTCATATCCGGGTAGCGGCTGGTGAATTTCCGGCTCAGCATATCGTTGATGAGCTTAACCTCCAGAATGCCACCACTGTCGCGCATGGCGTGGCCGGCATTGGTGCACAGGTTCATGATGACTTGATGAATTTGGATGGGATCGGCATCTACAATGGCTTCACTCTGGATGTCCGTGCGAATCTCAATTGTGGACGGCAATGAGGCCCGCAGCAGCTTGAGCGCCTCTTTCACAATGGGTTTGACCTGAATGGGCTTGGCCTCCGTTTCGGTCTGCCGGCTGAATGTGAGGATTTGCTGAACCAGATCACGGGCCCGGCCGCCGGCTTTTATGATCTGGCGGATATACTGGGCCGAAGTCCGGCCGTTCAATGCGTCATCGAGGGCCAGTTCCGCATATCCCAAAATAGCTGAAAGGATGTTGTTGAAATCATGGGCGATACCACCGGCCAGGGTACCGATGGCCTCCATCTTTTGGGCTTGTCGGAGTTGCGTTTCCGTGTGCTGCCGTTCCTTTTCCAGTGATTTGAGCTGGGTAATGTCGGTGGCCACCTGCAGACGAACATACCGGCCGTCTATCCATCGAATGGCGCGATCGTGATTGAGATACCAACGATCGGTCACGTCATTGCGCCCCTCCCAGACGCAAACACCGGTTGGGGAGCCGTTTGCGTCCAACAATTTCTCGTTGGTGCAGTCTTCGCACGGCGTGTCTCTATGCCGGAAGGCTTTCCAGCAGTGCTGGCCGGTAAAATCACCATTAAATGTCTCCTTCATTTGGCGATTCATAAACAATATGTCGTAGGTGGCCATGTCCGCCACGTAGATGGTGGCGTCAATGCTGTCCAAAATGGTGATCAATGTCTGCCGGGCTTCTCGCAGGGCCCGGTCTGTCTTTTCGCGTTCGGTAATGTCCGACATGATGTGGATGAATCCGGAAATATGGCTGGTTTCATCGAATTGCGGGTCTATGGCGATTTCCAAGCGTCTCTCGCCGATATCGATGACGGCGCTTTCGCGTTGACGGCTTTTTTGTACTCTCTGACATGGGCAAGCATCGATTTTGTCTCGAGCGCCATGAATAACCTCCCAGCAGGGGCGACCGATGATCTCTGCCTCTGTCGTGCCGATTAATTTGCGCAGCGCCGCATTGGATTGAACAATGTGGCAATCTTTGTCCAGAATGGCCACCGATTCGGCCATGGCGTTAAAAGTGTCCTGCCAGCGTCTGGATGCAGCTCTGAGGGCGTTTTCGGAGCTGTGTGCCTCGGTGATATCTTCCATGAAACCTTCAAAACGAAGGCCCTTTTCAATGGTTGAGATGGGAGAGGCTTTGTCGCGAATCCATCGGACGTGCTCGTCTTTTGTGATGATGCGGTACTCCAGATCGATGCGGGCATGCCGGTCAATCGCCCTTAACGTCTCATGGGCCACCCGGTTGCGGTCTTCCGGGTGGATGATGTCCGCAAAGAGTCCGGCCTCTTTGCGAAATTGAATGGCCGGATATCCGGTGATCGATTCCATTTGTTCGGAAACAAAGAACCTGGATGTCAATTTGTCCGGAAAAGCGGCATAGAGTACGACCTGGAGATTTTTGCTCAAGCGGCCGTAGCGCTCCTCGCTTTCCAGCAGAGCCGCTTCGACTCTTTGTGTATCCGCCACTTGTTTTTCAAGTGTTTGAACCCTGCTGATCAACTCATCGTAAGTGGGTTTGGAAGGCACTTGGAAATCCTTTATATCATTTAAATTTCAAGAATGCTTTTGGTTTTTGACAGCGCCTCGACAGCTTTCGGCGAGGCGTTACTCCAATGGCACCGAAATGGGTGCGCAACGGTTCACCGGCGCATAGACAGAGTCTGCGCAGGGCGATGATGGTGTGGGTGTGTGGATATGTGTCCTTCTCTCTATCATAGGTCTGATTTCGATGCAATGGTGGCAAAGGGCAGGAGTGGTGGAAAAATGGCGAGGACAGTTTATTGCATCATTAAAACCTGATCAGGGCTATGTCAGAGGCATCGGGTTTTAACCAAGAGTGTCTATAGAACTGGCCGGCAAAGAGGCCGGCCCTACGCTGTAATTGGCATCGTTGGCCGGATCCATGGTCTTCGTAGGGCCGGGCTCTGTCCCGGTCTGGCGTGGAACTCAACGCAATGTTTGACCGCCTTGCCCTTGCTACTGCGGTTCAACGTACAACTTGTAAATTCATCCCCTTTCAGGGATTAAATCAAAGCCGGGTCCTTTGGACCCGGCTTTTTACTAATGCTTAAAACTTCTTTGTCCCGTGTAAACCATTGTGGCGCCGTGTTCGTTGCATGCTTCGATGGACTGATAATCATTGTTGGATCCGCCGGGTTGAATAACGGCTTTGACGCCTTCCCGAAGTCCCACATCGATGCCGTCGCGGAATGGGAAGAAGGCATCGCTCACCATGGACGCACCAATTAAACCGCCTTTTTCTTCAGCGACACGCCCGTCAATCTCACCGCGCTTGTCTTGATCCACAAGATCGTTGTAAGGTATGCCGTGGGCTTCAAAGCAATATCGATCCGCCAATTTGCGGTAGGCTTTGTCCCGAGCAATTTGGGCCACGCCGACGCGGTCCTGTTCACCTGTCCCGATACCGATGGTGACCAAATCTTTGACATAGATGACGGAGTTGGAGGTAATGCCGGACTCCACCAGCCAGCCGAACAGCATGTCATTGTATTCGGACTCGGTGGGAAGCCGCTGGATTTTATATGTCTGACCTTTGTATTCGCATCGGGCCACCGGCAGGTCCGCCTTGGTTCGCGATACCGGTACAAATGACCATTGGGCAATGATGCCGCCGTCGATCAGGCTTTTAAATTCAACGCATCGCTGGCCCACGAACTGCTGCAGGCGGCTGATATTTCCGATGCCGATGACCCGCAAATTGGGTTTGCGCGCAAAAATGTCAAGGGTTCCTTCTTCAAACTCGGGCGCCACAACAACTTCCGCATATTGCTGAACAATGGCTTCGGCCGATGCTTTATCCACAGCTTTGTTCAGTGCAATGCAGCCCCCAAAGGCCGCTACGCGGTCTGCCAGATTAGCTTTGATATAGGCTTGTTCCAGCGAATCGGCTTGGGCCACGCCGCAGGGATTGTTGTGCTTTACAATCACTGCTGTTGGTTTTTCCGTAAAATAACGCAGGATGTTGAGGGCATTGTCCGCATCGGTCAGATTCGTTTTTCCGGGATGCTTGCCGGATTGCAGCAGTGCGATGTCTGATACCAAGTATTGGCCGGGTTGAATGGTTTGGGTCTCTCCCAGGATCAGATTTCCATTGACCAGCTTATAAAGCGCCGCCTCTTGACCAGGGTTTTCGCCATAACGCAATCCTTTCTGAACTTGGTCAATGGTCCACAATACTTTTTCATAAAACAAGGTCTGGCGTTGATTGCCATCCACGAAGCTGATTTCCATTTGCGGTGGGAAATGATCTTCCACAATGGTGCGGTACATTTTCTTCAGGTCTTCAGCCATGATCTGTCCCCCTCATAAGATTTATGTGTAGCATGAGCTCACTTGTGATTCACTCCGGTCTGCCAGGTAAGCCGCAATGGCGCTGTCATACGCTGCGGTGTGGGCAAAGGCCTTACAGGCTAGACGGTAGCGCATTTTCAGTGACGTACATCCGTTCTGGGTGGACAATTCATCAATGATGCGCCCGTAATCATTTGGATCTACCACGCTGGCCACACGAATATAATTCTTCGCCGACGCCCGGATCATGCAGGGACCACCGATATCGATATTCCCGCGGGCCTTTTCTACTGTGACATTTTCCCGGGCAATGGTTGCTTCGAAAGGATACAAATTGACTACCACCATATCAATGGGCACGGCGTCGGTCCGCCTTAAATCATCCTGGTGGGCGTCGTTATAAGTTTCCGTCAGCAGGCCGAGGTAGATTTTGAAATCCAGCGTTTTGACCAAGCCTCCCTGGGTCTCCGGCTGTCCCGTATAATCGGAAACCTGGGTGAGGTTCTGCGCGGCGTTCGATCCCAAAATCTCCTGCAAGCGTTTGTATGTTCCGCCGGTTGAGAAAATACGAATGCCGGGGTTAATCTCCTTGAGGCGGGGGACCAGTTGCTCCAACCCGGTTTTGTCGGAAACACTGATCAATACATGCCGCACCTTTACCTGCTCGTCGATTTTGTCAACAATGTTCAAGGTCATAATTATCTCCTTAGCATTTGCCGTCATATTCGTCCAAAAAGCGTTTAAAAAATGCGTTCATAAACGCATCCCGCTCCATTGCCATTTTTTTCCCTGCGTTGGTGAGCATGCGATCTTTGATTTTGGAGAGTTTGACAACATACTCTCGGTGGCCTGTGTCGTTTCGAGAGTAGGGCAAGGCATCTTCGCCGGCGACGTTCGGATTGTGCAGGCAAGCGCCCAATTCGCCGGCAAACAGGTATGCCCGCGCCACACCCACGGCGCCGATGGCGTCCAGCTTATCTGCATCGAATAGAATTCGGGCTTCGATGGTGCCCGGCACGTGGGCATCGCGGAATCGGTGGGTTCGAATACTTTGGACGATATTTCGTTTGAGATGATTTTCCATGGGAAAATCCGACAATATGGTTGCGGCTATCTCCGCGCCTTTGACGGCGTGACAAATGGAACCGTTGCTTTGATCCTGGACGGATCGTCCGATATCGTGAAGATAGGCGGCCGCTTCGAGCACGAGCATATCGGCGCCTTCCGCGGGGCCCATTTTTCGGCAAAGCCGATGTACCCGTAATGTATGTTCCCAGTCATGGCTGCCCGGGGCGGACTCAAAATGGGCTTCGGCCGTTCGACGAATGGTTGAAAGGATTTCCGATTCTGACGGCGCTTCTAAAGTTTTAAAATTGGTTTGGGGCCTGATCAGAGATTGCATCGACGTCTGCTCCAATGAATGCCAACTGGTTTTGTCTATTCAATGTATTTTCTCATTTGGAATATTGCAGGGCAAAGGGAAAGTCAATTTCTAATACGGTCTTGCCTGCGCTCTTAATGCGATGTTTCTTCCTGACGAGCGATAAAGTCATCAAAATCCATTTGTATCCGAATCCCATTCCGTTCATCCTTAAGCTGATCTGCTGCAGTTCGGGAGGGCGGACTGTTTTCCAGCAGTTTTCGGATGCTTTTCAGTTCATCGAGGATGGCGGCCATCTGATCGCTTAATTGTTGGAAAGACTGGGCGGCTTCAAGCGAGGGGCGCGGTCCTGATGGTTCCGGACCGGCGGTGCTGCCGCTTTGAGCGGCCTCTTGATGGCTCTCTTTGGGTGTTGATTGTCTGATCGGCGGTATGTATGGCAATGCGGGCAAATTTTCAAGGTGGTGTATGAAATGTTGCCAGAAGGTCTTAAGCGGTGTTGTCTGGTTCTCCGGCGGCTGTTCAGCCAGCAATCGATCACCGATGATCCGGATCTCCTGCAGGAGTTTGGATTGGGGAAAGGCGTCCACCAAAGGCCGCTGCAGGGGGGCCTCCGGATCTGGGAAGGTTTCCCGGGTCAAGGAGCCCCAAAGATTGGACTGGACTTTAAGCCGCTTCTGGGCCAGGTCTCTAAATCGCACGTAAACCGATTGGGCCAGGGCCGGTTTTTGTATTTGATTCAGAACGATATTAATCGGCCCGCTGAATCCGTGGCGTGCCAATTTGGCCAGCCATTCATACCCCGATGTCAGGGCAGGTGTGTCGGGCGTCAGTACCATGATCGTTTCAGTGGCCGCAAGGCTGCATGCAATGGCGGGTGCGGAAATCCCGGCAGCCATATCGACAATCAGGTAGGCGTAAGCGTCTAAAATGCCCATGGGGTCGGCCAGATGCTCGGCGGTCTGTGTGGAAAGATTGCCCAATGCATGGCCGTGATCATGGGTCACCATCAGGTCGATGCCGAAGGTGTCCCGGAAAATGGCACTGTCCAGCGAGAGCCGGCCGCCGATGATGTTGGGCCAGGTACTGTCAGGCGATACACTCCAAATCGCTTTGTCGCTGCCTGCAACCAGGAGCCCTGTATGGTAACCTTTATGGTTGAGGTAGTGGGCCAGGTTGGCACTCAGCAAGGACCGCCCGACTTCGGCTTTGCCGCTGGTGACGGCGATAACGGCGGTCATGCTTCTTCCTCAACCGGTGCTGCAGATATTTCTATTTTCCGATCCTGGGCCTTGAACTCATATTTTACCCGCCTGCAGCCGAATTTGGCGACCACACGCTCGAATGTTTGGCTGATAAACTTGCGGAACAGCTCGGGGTCGGATGGTGCCGGCGACTGCCCCGTCAGCTTGCGCATAAGTTGATAGCGTTCAAAAAGGCTGTCGATGGCGGACGCTTCCTTTTCGGGGTGGCTCAGCTCGATGTTGATGCGTTCCCGGTATGAGGGCGGCATCATATTTTCCTCAACGTCCGCAGCTCCCCCCTTATTTTGTTTGCGAGAGGCAAATTCTTTAATCATTTCAATGGGAACCACGCGAATAATTTCGGTGAGCGTCGTTTGGTCGAGTTTAAGCAGGCCGTCGTCGATCATGGTTTTCATACCGCCTTCCAAAGCCATGCGCTTAAGCTCGGTCTCGCTGATGCCCCTGCTGAGGGCAAGTGCGATCTCCCTGTTGATTTCAAACAGCTCTGATATCAGCGTTCTTCCTTTATACCCGGTATAGCCGCAGGCCCTGCAGCCCATGCCTTTGTAAAACGTTAAGTGGGCGGGGTATTCGCCAAAGAACAGGCTCCACTCCTCTATGGGGGGGTCATAGGTGAGTTTGCATTTTTCGCATGTTTTGCGGACCAGCCGCTGGGCCAGCACACCGATGAGGCTGGAGGCGATCTGACCGTATTCGATATCCAGATCCAACAGGCGCGATACTGCACTGATGGCATCATTGGTATGGAGGGTGCTCAGCATCAGATGACCGGTTTGGGCGGCATCAAAGGAAATGCTGGCGGTTTCGTTATCACGGATTTCCCCCACCAGGATGACATCGGGATCGAGACGCAGGAACGAGCGCAGCAACCGAACAAAGTTGAGTCCTATTTTGGGCTTGATCTGCGTCTGCATAATGCCTGGGAAGCTATATTCGATGGGGTCTTCGGCCGTAATGATTTTGATGCCCGGATGGTAGATATAGCGCAGGGCGGCATAAAGTGTGGAGGATTTGCCGCTGCCGGTGGGCCCTGATACCAGCACCATCCCGGCCGAGCTTTTAAAAAGACGTTTCAACGGCCCCAACACATGGGGGGAGTGGTTGAGGTATTCCAATCCCACCTTGGCTTTACGCGAGTCCAAAATACGAATGGTGACATTTTCACCGACAATGGCCGGGCAGGTGGCCACCCGAAAATCCAGATCATAGCGCCGGTCATGGCCCGAGTCATAGTAGTTGACCCGGAATACGCCGTCCTGGGGGAGCCGGCGTTCGGCAATATCCAGGCTGGAGAGCACTTTGATGCGTGAGATGATGGCATTGGGCATATCTTGCAGTTTTTCATTGAGCCATCCGACCTCCACTTCTTTACAGATACCGTCGGTGCGATAGCGCAGCCGGGCGCCCTGTCGATCCTGTTCGATGTGGATGTCGCTGGCTCCCTTGCTGATGCCCAGGCGAATGATGTAATCCACCACCTGTTCGGCCATCATTTCGTTGGCCTTGGCGGCTTCTTCTTGCAGCTTGTCCTCTTTGAGATTGAGTTCGATGAGTTCCATGTCCTGGACCCCATCCACCGCTCTAAAAGTGCGTTCTTTGGACGGGGATCCGTAAAGGGTGTCGAAGAGCTCATCATATTTCTTTTTGCTGATCAGCACCGGCTCCACTTTGAGGTCCGGATAAAGGGGGTTGAGACCGGCGATGCTGGCTTTGTCCTCGGGGCTGGCGATGCCGATTTGCAGTCTGTCGTCCCTTAGCGACAACGGTAAAATTTTGTGCTTGCGGGCATATTTTCTTCCCACAACACCGGTGAGCATGCGCCGCTGCCGTGAATCGAACTCGAAACCGCCAAGGGTTCGATAAGGAATGTTGAATTGACGTGAGAGGGCCGTAAAGAGTTGATCCATGGTGATGTTTTTTCGATCAATCAATGTTTGACCCAATTTTTTACGTGTATGATTTTGGTCTTGAAGGGCTTTCTGGTAATCTTCCTCTGTGATCAAACCCTGTTTGATAAGAATGTCTCCAAGTTTCAGCTGCTTGCCATATTTCGTAAGAATGTAGTCGAGGTCTTCGATGGTGACCACTTTCATATCGCACAAGATTTCGCCAATGGTGCGATGCCCGCTTTTAATGCGCACGGCCTTATCCAGGTCGGACTCTTCGATCAGCTGTAGGTTGCTGGCCAACTCGCCTATTCTGACACTGTTCTCCTGTTGCTCCAACATCGCGTCCAGCTGGGTTTGATTGATCAAGCCCCTTCGTATCAATACCTGCCCTAAACGTTCGTTGGGGCGTTTCAGTCTCAGGGCGGTCTGTAAAGCTTTCTCGCTGATGATTTTTTTTTCGAGCAAGAGCGTGCCGAGATTTTTACGCAGATCCGGATGATTGAGGAGTGTCTCCAGGTCTTCCTCCTGGATCATTTTTTTCTCGACCATTAGCCGGCCCAAGGGCAGCGAAGCTTCCTCTGCGCCTTTTTTCTGCACCTCCAGCGCATTTTTCAGGTCGCTGTTTTGAATGAAGCCCTCTTTTACCAGCAATTCGCCGACGCGCAGCGAGGAGGTCTTTATTTTGGCAGGCAATTTGGGTACGGGGCGAGGGATTTGCATTCAACCAACTCCGGATGTGTGTTGATTTGCGGGCTTATCAAGCCACAGTTCAAAATATCGCCAATCCGCGTAAGGGATAGGCTTGTTTAAAACCTAACAATACTATCATATAACGACTGCGATATAAATATGTAAAGCCTTCCAAGGTAATTTTTGTCACACATAGGGTTTCAAAATAACTCCACTTTGATCCACAATTCAATTTATGCTTTAACTAAAAATAATCATTATAAAAATTATGATCATACATTAGTTTTTTCTTGACATAATTCTAATAATATATTTATGGTGGTTCAAAGTGGATAATTATGGTGTGCTATGTTTCGAGGAAGCTCTGCTCACAATCTTGATGCCAAAGGGCGTATTATCATTCCATCCCGATTTCGGGATGTGATTCGAACCAATGGCGGCGATGTTTTGATGATTACCCGAATGGACGGGAGCTTGTTTGCCTACGCCTTGAACGAGTGGAGCAAGATCGAAGAGCGTATTTTAGCCTTGGCCGAGAAAAGCGACCATATGAGACGATTTCGCCGCGTTTTTGTGGGTGGCGCATTTGAGTGCAACTGCGACAAACAGAGCCGGGTTTTGATTCCGCCAACATTGCGCGGCTATGCGAACCTGAAAAAAGAGATTGTGCTGGTCGGCGTGCTGGATCATTTTGAAATTTGGTCCAAGGAAAATTGGGAGAAGGAAAATGAGGCCATGGAATTAGACATGTCAAAAGAGGAGGTGCGCAACGAGATCTCCAGATTAGGGCTTTGATGTCATGATTTATCGGCACGTGAGCGCCATGTTGCAAGAGGCTGTCGCGTGCTTAGCCTGCCGGCCCGGAGGAATCTATGTTGACGGCACGTTGGGGGGTGCCGGTCATGCCCGGGCTATTTGCCAACAGATTATGCCCGACGGGCTGTTGATTGGTATCGATCAAGATGCCGATGCCATCGCCAATGCCCGGCATGTTCTGGAACCCTATGCGGACAACACCCGTCTCTTTCATGGCAATTTTATAGACCTTCCCGATTATTTGGACCGGCTCGATGTGGACACCGTTGATGGCATTCTGCTGGATCTAGGCCTGTCTCAACATCAGTTGGAGGGCAGCGGCCGGGGGTTTAGTTTCCGTAAAGATGAGCCGTTGGACATGCGAATGGATATACGTCACAAAACATGCGCGGCCGATTTGGTAAACCAACTGGAAGAAGCGGAATTGACGCGTATTTTCAAGCGCTATGGAGAAGAGCGGTGGTCCAGGCGAATTTCCAGGGCCATCGTGGCTGAGCGTTTCCGAAGCCCTATTCAGACGTCCCGGCAACTGGCGGACGTGGTGGTTTCGGCCGTACCCCGTCGCGCAGCGGCCATGCAGAAAATACATCCGGCCACCCGCGTTTTTCAAGCGTTGCGTATTGCCGTCAACCAGGAGTTGGACCGGCTGGCGGAATTCCTGGATTCGGCGGTGGATTTGCTTTCAAAGGGGGGCAGGCTCTGTATTCTATCCTTTCACTCCCTGGAGGATCGAATGGTCAAACACAAATTCAAGGTACTATCCAAAGGTTGTGATTGCCCGCCGGATTTTCCGGTTTGTGTATGCAAAAAACAACCGATCGTGCGTGTGTTGACCAAAAAAGTACGAAGACCGACGCAAGCGGAAATAGCGCGCAACCCCCTGGCGCGAAGTACGCGTCTGCGTGCAGTTGAAAAAATCTAAGGCTGCGCGGCAAAGTCGACGGTCTTTTTTGTCGGGTTTGTCGGGCGGCTGGGAGAAGGCACCATGGCTGCAAATTCAAAAATAAAAAAGCGTAGCGGGAAGAAAATGACATGGATCTGGGCGCTGATCCTGGTGCTGTTCATCGGAGAGCTGCTTTTTTATACCTGGTGCCGGGTTCAATGTGTGCAGGTGGGAATCGCCATTTCGGCCGAACGCAGCAAAGCAGAAGAATTCAGAACCCTGCAGAACAGCTTGAAAATTGAATTGGCGCGGTTAAAAGCGCCGGAGCGTATATCGTATATCGCACGGAAAAAATTGGGATTGGATATGCCGGAACCTTCAAAAACCATTATGGTGCCGTAACCATGGATCCCCGAATGCGAAGCGCCCGACGGGCGGCCGTCATCGGCGGCTTATTCCTGATTTGGCTGGTGGCCATTGGTGTACGTGCCGGCTACTGGCAAATCTATCGCGGTGAATGGCTTCAAAACCAGGCGGTGGGACAAGTTCAGGAAGAGCTGACCATTCACGGCAAGCGCGGCACCATCTACGATGCCCAGCACCAGGCCATGGCCGTCAGCATCGAAACCCCTTCCATCGCCGCCTATCCCGGCAGCATTCAGAATAAGGCCAAAGCGGCCGCCCGGCTGGCCAAGGTGCTGAGATTGAAGCGCAGCGAGATTCAGCGCAGATTGACCAGCGGACGCCATTTTGTTTGGATAAAAAGGCAGGCTTCACCCAAAGAAGCCCAAGCGGTGCGTGCTCTCAAGCTTAAGGGGGTGGATTTCCTGCCTGAGCACCATCGATTTTATCCCAATACCACGTTGGCGGCACAGGTTCTTGGGTTCACCGGTGTGGATGGCCGTGGTTTGGAGGGCCTGGAATTCTATTACGATCGTGAACTCAACGGCGGCAAGCGTAAGGTGACCATTTTGAGGGATGCGCTGGGAAGAGGGTTTGATGCGGACCAATTGGCCGGTCTTGACCAGGCCGGCAACAACCTCGTGCTGACGGTGGATCGCCACATTCAATATATTGCCGAGCAGGCGCTGTCCGAGGCAGTCGCCCGTCATAAGGCCGCTTCGGGCATGGCCCTCGTTATGGACCCCAAAACCGGGGCCTTGTTAGCCATGGCGCACAACCCGGCTTTTAATCCCAACACCTATCGCAAATATCATCGTTCTTTATGGCGCAACCGGGCCATTACCGACCCGTTTGAGCCCGGTTCAACCATGAAAATTTTCAGCGTGGCGGCCGCACTGGAGACCGGCAACCTGAGCCCCAGCACCATCTTTTATTGCGAGAACGGCAGCTATCACATAGGCAACCATGAGGTCCACGATACCAAGTCGTACGGGTGGCTGTCCATGCAGCAGATCGTTAAGTATTCCAGCAACATAGGTGCGGTCAAATTGGTTGAAAAAATCGGTAGCCGCACCCTTTTCGACAGTTTGACGGATTTTGGGTTCGGCCGGCGCACCAACATCGATTGCCCTGGTGAGTCGCCGGGTTCAGTGGCCCATTATCAGCGCTGGACCGCTGTGGATGCCGGTGCCATCGCTTTCGGCCAGGGCGTTTCGGTCACTGCCTTGCAATTGATTGCGGCCGTAGCCGCTCTGGCCAATGACGGACTGATGATGCAGCCTTATATTGTACAAGCAGTCACCGATCCCAACGGCCGGCTGCTGCGCAATGTGGAACCCAAAGCGGTCAGCCAGGTGGTTTCAACTAAAACGGCGCGCACCGTTCGGCGTATTATGCGCACGGTTATCACGCCGGGCGGAACGGGCGTCGAGGCGGAACTGGAAGGCTACGAAGTGTGCGGAAAGACTGGTACCGCCCAAAAAATCGATGAAAACGGAAGGTATGCACCGAACAAATACGTAGCCTCCTTCGTCGGATTCGCACCGGCCAAGCAGCCGGCATTGGCGGTTTTAGTGATCGTCGACGAGCCCCAGGGCATCTATTACGGCGGTTTGGTTGCTGCGCCGGCTTTCAAAAAGATTATAAAAGAATCCTTGAGCTATCTGAACATTGCACCCAGCAGCGGCATGCAGAAGTTGAGGGTTTCCAGAGAGACAAAGGTCCGCGGATGAAACTGACAGAACTCATCAGCACTATGGGCATCATGCCGGACGATTGCCAATCAAAGGACGGGCAATCTGTGTGCAACCCTGAGATCAGGGGCATTGCCTGCCGTGCTCAAGAGATCTCGCCGGGGGGGCTGTTTGTGGCCGTTAAAGGATTTGCTGCCGACGGGCATGACTTCATCGGGCAGGCGGTATCCCAAGGGGCATCGGCGGTGGTGTGCGAGCAACCGGCTGATGTGGATGTCGCCACGGTCACCGTAGAAAACTCCCGCAAAGCGCTGGCCGAATTGGCGGCTGTATTTTACGGAAATCCTTCACAAAAGATGATTGTGATCGGCATTACAGGAACCAACGGCAAAACCACCACATCATATCTGGTCGAAAGCATACTGGCGGCAGCCGGTATCTCCGTGGGCGTCATCGGCACCATTAATTATCGATACGGCGGGCGAATTTATGACAATCCCGTGACCACCCCCGAGTCTGTGGACCTCCAGCGGATCCTGGCGGAGATGCATACAGCCGGTGTCACCCATGTGGTGATGGAAGTGTCCTCTCACGCATTGGACCTCTACCGGGTTCATCGATGCCATTTTGATCTGGCCGTTTTCACCAATTTTACTCAGGACCATCTCGATTATCACCAGGACATGGCCCGCTACTGGGCTTGCAAGCGCAAGTTGTTCATGGAATTATTGCCGACCTCTTCCAGCAGGCTGCCGCTGCGGGCGGTGATTAACGTTGCAGTTCCCAAAGGGCTTGAACTGGCCCGGGAGATGACTTTGCCGTTTATGACATGCGGCGACAATCACCATAATGATCTGAACCCGCAAGCCGCCCATTTTGACCTGGATGGCACCAACGCGCGGGTCAGCACACCCCATGGCGGAATCAATGTCTCATCGCCCCTGGTGGGGCGTCATAACCTGGAAAACATACTCAATGCGGCCGGCGTGGGCATAGCGCTCGACATTCCGCTAGATACCATTGCAGCCGGTATTCAGTCCCTCGGAAATGTTCCCGGCAGATTGGAGCGGATATCCAACGTTCATCGCCGATATGTTTATGTGGACTATGCCCATACACCGGATGCGCTGGAGAGCTCATTGCTGGCACTGAGGGCCCTTACCGCCGATCGCATTATTTGTGTGTTTGGTTGCGGTGGGGATCGCGACCGCGCCAAGCGGCCCGAAATGGGCGGCATCGCTGCCCGTCTCAGTGATTTGGCGGTGGTGACCTCAGATAACCCACGCACCGAACCACCCCTGCAGATTATCGAGGAGATCGTGGCCGGTGTTCGTTTGGCGTGCGATCTGCAATACGCGCCGGAGGAATTGAAGCGGGGCTTCAAGGCCAAAGGATATACCGTCATTGCCGACCGGCGTGAAGCCATTGCAATGGCGGTGTCTGTTTCGCGGCCCGGGGATACGGTGTTGATCGCCGGGAAAGGGCACGAGCCCTACCAGCTGATCGGGCGTGAGAAATTTCCTTTCGATGATCGTTTGGAAGCTGAAAAAGCCTTGGCGGGTTTGAGATGAACTGGCTCGTAAAAGATATATTAGCCGCCACCGGCGGCCGCCTGCTGTGCGGAGATCCCGCCCAACAATTTCAGGGTGTTGGCATAGACTCGCGGACCATCGACCCGCAGGCTTTTTTCGTGGCTATTCGCGGCGAAAACCATGACGCCCATGCCTTTGTGCCCCAGGTGATTGGCCACGGCGTCAAAGGCGTGGTGGTGGAAAGCGGCACCCGTATTCCCATGGATGTTGAAGGTTGGAACGCTTTGGGCGTGGCATGTGTCGCGGTGGATGACACCACCCGGGCACTGGGTGCCCTGGCCGCCTTTCAGCGCCGGCAAATGGATATCCCGGTGGTGGCCATATCCGGTTCCAACGGCAAGACCACCACCCGGCAAATGACGGCTGCGGTGATGGCCCAAACCTACAAAACCTTGGCCACCGAAGGCAATTTGAACAATGAAATCGGTCTGCCGCTTACTCTTTTAAAATTGGACGCCATCCATCAGGCCGCGGTGCTGGAATTGGGGATCAACCATTTCGGAGAGATGGACCGGCTGGGCGCCATATGCAAGCCCACCATGGGCATGATTACCAATGTGGGTCCCGCTCACCTGGAATTTTTAGGCAGCCTTGAAGGGGTGGCCCGGGCCAAAGGGGAGCTTTTAGCGCACCTCGATAAAAAGGGCTATGCCATCCTCAATAAAGATGACGATCATGTATCCGCCTTGGAAGGACTTGCACCTTGCCGGGTATTTTATTTCGGTATCTCCCCCCATGCCGACGTTCGGGCCGAGAGTGTGACGGAGACACCGGCCGGCATCACTTTTGATTTGGTGCTGCCGGATGAACGTCTTGCCGTGAATTTGAAAACGCACGGCCGATTCATGGTAGTCAACGCGCTGGCAGCTGCTTCCGCGGGTCATTTGGCCGGTGTGACCGGAACAAAGATCAAACAGGGGCTGGAGTCGTTCGTTCCGGTAGGTGGCCGTTTGCGTGTGATTGAGACAAGCGTAGGCGTTAAGATTATCGATGATACCTACAAT
>JASFER010000078.1:0-22281 GCA_050124755.1 Desulfobacteraceae bacterium | reverse complement strand
CTTGGCCGGGTATCGCTCCAAAGCGGTTTTGTACAGGGAGTTTGACCGCGGCCAGATCTTTTGAAGGAGCTTCAAACGCTCGGCAACACCCTCGGCGCTTTTTTTGCGGTGGCGCATGGGACGGTATCCCGCCATGGCCCAGAAACAGATTTCCGGATGGGTCTCACGCAGCACCCCCACAGCTTCCGGGGTGCTACGCAAAAAATCATCCACTGCTTTGATTTTCGGGAAAATCCCCCAAACCTGCTTTGATATTTTACGGCCGCAAACCCTTTGATTGATTTGACAGGCCTCCTCATAGGTTTGCGCAGAAAGCGCCTCCCTGCAAGGCGCTGAAAAGACACTGCTGTGCCGAAGCGGTTTAAGCACCTTCCGGGCGGCCGCATCGCATGTGCGACCGGTTCCGCTCTCGGAAATCAGACCGATGGGAATATCAATCAATATGGCCCGTGCACCTCGATGGCGACCCCACAATGCCTGAACGGTTTGATGAATATCGAATTCAAAAGTGTCGTCCGGAAAAATGCAAACAGCAAACCAGCCCGCCTTGCACCCGTCCACGCCGATACAGGTTTCAGTCGTCATTGATGCAACCTTTTTTCTATAAGTTACCGCTTATGTCATATTCACAGAAAAAATGAATCCAGAGTTGTTTTAGTGATCAAATTCATAGTAAATTCGGGGTAATTATCGGTGAATTAGTATTTTTATACAGTATAAACAGCGCAAAATGTTAAGATTAAAAAAAGCGACACGTGTAAAACGTCTTTTTTCATTGTCGAATGATTTCGACACGCTTGGACTTTTTGGGTAACCTTCCCAGGAACGAAAGATTCGATAACGGAGAAAAAACCATCTTTACTTATTTCGGGAAATGTTTTCAAAAAAATTTCCTTGTTAGTATCACTGATAGCTTCATTGTTTTTCATATATGAACTCATCGTCGTTTTCGTTCAATCTGCAGAACAAAAAGCTCTGAGGCGGCGTGTTTTTCGCCGTGCTGACCAGCGAGGTGTTATGGCTGAAATGTTGTATTTTTTTCCACGAATTTTCCATAACACTCTTTACAAAGCCAAGTGCTTCCACCGAAAAAGTATGCTTCCCCACATTCAGGGTCATCAGTTTCGAAAATTGTCCAGTAACAGATTAAACAATGATCATGGTCATTGCTTTTAGAATATTTTGTGAGATTCCATTTTTGGTTTTTGGCCCATAAAATATTATCCCGTATTTCTGCAAGGTACCACTTATTACCATGAATTTGAATGATCTTATCCATTTTTATTGAGCCATCATGATAAGCTAACCGGGAACACGATTTTTGCGCTCCCGTTCAGCGGCTGGTTGGCGATCTATTACTTTCGTAGTAATTCTTTCGGCCATTTCGCAACCACATTTTCTTCCCCTTTATAATAGTCAACAGAGGAGGAACTTTCAAAAACCTCTATGCTGGGAAGAATATTCACTTTTCCTGAATCGGGGTACTCACAGACATCGATCCCGATAGTTGTACGCAAATCAAGGTAAACACACGGAGAATCGCTGTGGTTATAAAGCTGGTGAGCTCCTTTAGCTCCTTGTTCGAAAAAAACAATGTCATCTTCAGACAATTTATGAAATCCTTCAGGGGACCTGAGAGTGGCTTCCCCGGAAAGGATCACAAATAGCTCTTCCGCAGCTCTGTGGAAATGATACGGAAATGAAAATTTGCCAGGATCTAAGGATCGTATGTCAAATTGGATTCAATGCCATTAGCCCCCTCCCCCAACCTCTCCCGCCGGGGGAGGGGTGTTTTCACTTGGGCACTAAATAGCCGCACCTTCGTTTAATTCAAAAGCCCCGCCCGGGGGTAAATCGACCCCCTCGACAACCACCTCAAAATCAACCACGCCATCCTGGTCAAAATCCACCTGCACCGTATATGTCTGATCCGGTACGATCCAGAAGATCCGAAAAGATGTGGGCTCCGAGATATCGGATTTTTCAACTTCAACCTGGGTGTAGATTTCATCGCTGTCTGTGAGCACGCTGATGGTGGCCCTTTCTGATTCCCCAAAAGATTCATTGTCAATACTGCCTTCAATGGTGGCGGCCAGCAAGGGGTCTTCAAAAAGATGAAACACGGGTTTGAGCTGGTATGCGCCGGTTCCGGTTACGACCACAGACTTGCTCAGGTCAAAATGAATCACCATATCGATGGCGGATCCGCCGGCCAGGTTTAACGTGAAGTTTTGGTCTGTCTTTAAATGCTCGCTTGGAATCTCGACGGCCTCATCCGTGGTCTCGTCATTATTGAATCGGATGGTTGCACTATCCACAACAATACGAACCTGAGTATATCGGCCCGAATCAAGTTCTATGGGTGGGACAAGCTGCGTGGTATTGCCATCTTGAAACTGGAGCAGATCAATGGTGTAGGGTGACTCCGCCAAGGTCAATTTTTTCCAGCCACCTCCGGATTTATGAACCCAGATCTCGGAGAATTCCACGAAAAGATGGGTTACATTGTCAGGCAGTAACGGCTTTGCATCGGTCACCGACATGGTTAATGAACCGGTATTGCCGGATCCGCCGCTGCCGCCACCGCCGCTACACCCGGCAGTGAAAAATATAAAGGCAACCATACCCCACAGCGTCATCAATTTAACGGTTTTCATATTCCCCCCTCTATCCTTTTGCGGAAATTGAATGTTCAGTTTGTACAATATCAAGTATCATGCCATAATTTTAGAAGGTATATTTCCTTCTATTTTCATAATATTAGAAAATTCGGGTTGTATGATTGGGTACTAAATTGGCAATACTTAAGTAATGCTATGCAAATAATTTCACATTCTTTGGCGGGGAATTCATTTATTGCTGTGTTGCGCTAGACTGTTAGCGGGATATGTACGGGCTTTGGATGGACTAGTCGGTCTTCTTCCATAATGCGATAGGTATATCGCAGCACTTCTGTTGCCTCTGCGCTAAGGCCCTGTATAGCGGGATCGGATTGAGGGACCATTCGGCGACACAGGCGCTGCAAAAGCGATGGTCACGCCACCATTGCCCAACCTCAAATCTATGACCACACACCTTGCAAGTCGCTTTCCAACATTCGGTTCCCATGGTTGCCTCCTGCAGTGGTAAGATTGGGATCTGTGCCTCTGTTTTAGGAAACTAAT
Source organism: Desulfobacteraceae bacterium (assembly GCA_050124755.1). GTDB lineage: Bacteria > Desulfobacterota > Desulfobacteria > Desulfobacterales > Desulfosarcinaceae > JARRKU01. The sequence goes on along the minus strand of JASFER010000078.1, from coordinate 19,117 downwards.
TGATTTAGGCCGAAATGGCTGTGATGTGGATCACGTTTTTGCTTGAAAGTATACGAACCGTATTCCGGGTATGGGGTTTTAGCGTGAACGGCCTGTTGAAACGGCTGTGTAAATTGGTTGGTTGTTGGTGGCTGAACATGGCTCAATTGGCCATTTTTGATGGCTTCTTACACAACAGGACCAGACTTCCTTCAAGCAGTTCCTGTACCAGCAGCTGTAATTGTTGTTCCTGAATCTCTTCCGAACCACCATTGTCCTGTTGGCATGCAAAGGGTAAAAAAAACGCGGCAATTTCAAGCATCTCATTACGGGAAAACTTGCTGCCTATGGCACCCTGGAAAAAAAACTGGGCTTCTTTAAAGGTTTCGAACTCGAACGGCCACTCGTCTTCAGCTACCGGCTCAGTCCTATTTTTGATAATGTACCGCCTGCCTGCATGGACGAACTCTCCTAACATGTAATGGCCTCCTTTAACGATGGATCGGCTTTTGGGCGCCCATTTTATGGAAAGTTGCTGTTTGATGATCGCGCAATGGCGACCGGAAACTCAAGGTGCAGATTGTTCCGGGAACAATCTCGGATGCCTTGAATGCCACCCATGATCTGTTTTTCATTCTACGGTTCCGTTGGAACGTCAAGCCGGGTCAATCTCAGTAAACGCAGTGATACACTCAGCCGTTCAGATCCAATGGTTTTTGTTCGGGAAAACTTCCAGGCGGTTTAGCTTTACGATCGATTCCCTGCTGCTACCGGTTCAGTTGAATGCATGCTTTCGAGGAGGTGGAAGTGTATCAATAATGTCGTTTATTAGTGTGAATCATCTGTATAGTCAAGAACTTTTGTTGGGGGATGGCTTGTGGCCCACGGCTTGTATTTATGATGCATCGGTGGGCGCTTGGATGTACAATGGCTTATCGTCTTTGCAGGATTAGCCTTTGGATGTGGTAGATTCTTCGAGTTAACGCTTCTTTTTCTTTGGGATCGATGTCCATGAATTCGAAGGCATATTTTTGGATTTTCTTCTCCCTGTCTTTCTCAACCCGGCGGACCTCCGCTTTCCGAATCAAGATGTGCTGTTCTTCTATTCCTTCATCCGCTGGAAAATGAAGGTTTAAGCGGTAGAGTCGCTGGTCTTTTTTAAGCAGTTGTCTACGATAATCTTTGTTCCTCGGTTTGGTTAACACGCCGTATGCGCCGCCCAGACTGATATTGATCAGTGCGATAACGCATTTATCTTTGTTGTAGGTGAAATGCACTTCCGAACCGACGGGGATGTCGACGCGGAAGTTTTTTCGGCGCTGGATGCGCTCCACATATTCAGGCAATGGGATACGCAGATCCCGTCCCCTTATCTCGCCGCCTTTGGTTTCAAAAATGTATTCCAGCTTATCCGGACCGTTGAAATTGAAACGCAAATGCCAGGGCCCCTTGTCTGTGGCGGCTTGGCGGATCCCTTCGGGATGGTCGACGATCAGGCACGGTGGATCGCCCTCGTCATCCATATCCAGAATATAGGTCAGGCGGTCATATTGACTGCCCATCAAGTGCATGGAGAGAATGACTTTTTTGTCGATGACCTCTTTAAAGAGCGCGACCAGTTTTTCCCCTTGAAGCTTGCCTGCATCTACCATTGCAACATCCCGTAATACCGCTCGAGCTATATTGGCAAATTACCAATATCATATCATTTGATATCACAAAAGGAATTTTGGGGGCACACTGCCCGGGGCCTGGTTTCCGGCGTAACCCCTCAGCTGCACGTGATGGCTTCACCCTGTCCAGTGGAGCGGTTAAAGATAGGGGGGGCGGCCTCCTGAAAAGAGAATTTTTTGGTATGTCTGGTCGTTGGCCAGCTGATTTTTCTCCAAATAATCGTGCACATAGGGCGGGATACGCTCTAAATGGACATAATCGCTGAAATCAGCATCGATTTTGGTTTTGGAAAAATTCCAGACAGCGCCTGCCTGGACGAACAGATCGTAGGTGCTGCAACCCATGGTAAATGCCAGATCGCTGAGACGGCGCTCATCACTCCCGGCATCCAGATGGGCCAGGCGCTTCTCAAGCAAGACTTTGCCCAGCCCGAACACCAGGGCCAGACCGATGAAAAGAATCGCGCTTGACATGCTGAACATGAACATGGGCGGCCTGCTCAGCCCCATGCCTTTGTGTTGTGATCCGAACCAAAGATCATTTAGACTGACGTCTTTGGTGCCGAATCTGATTTGTCTTAGGTCAGGTCGGCATTCAGGTATTGCCGAGATACGTTCCTTTACAGTCAAATGTACAGAGGGGTCTGCCGGAAGAAACGAACCCGGCATGGACGACTTCACCGATAAACATGGTATGATTGCCCGGTCGATGCTTTTCTTTGATTCTGCATTCGAACCAAGCCATGCAGTCTTTCAGAATGGGACTGCCGGTCTTGCCGGGTTCCCACTGAAGGCCGGCAAATTTCTCTTTTGGATCGGGTCCCATCATACGGTCCAATATCTTATTATCAGAGTGATCCACCACGTGCAGGGCAAAATGACCGCTTTTTTCAATGAGCCCGTGGGAATACCGGTTGGGGTGAACCGCCGCCATAATCAACGGCGGTTCATATGATACCTGAGAAACCCATGAGGCGATCATCCCGTTGATTTCCTGCGCATGCCGTGTGGTGAGCACATAGATGCCGTAAGTCATCTGGCCGAATGCATTTAGCCAATTCATTTTCATGCCGGGCCTCAAACCGGAATCTTGTTTGTTTTGATTATCGCTATTCCTCAAATTAATGGCCATTGCGCCGTGGTCAAGGTTGGTCTTTAATTTTGGAACTTTCGGCCGAAATGGAAGATCACGCGCTTGGTTCCGGATCAAAGCCGGGCTCGCGTTGCAAATATTAAGTCTTTCTCCAAAATTCGGGCCACCCTGCCTTTATCGGTAGCATGAGCTTTAAAATATCCATGACAATTCAGGCCATGGGACGTATTCTAGATGAGTCAACAATCGGTTTCATCAAACATCCGAACCAGGAGGAGATCATGACACTCAAAATCACATCATCTGCTTTTGAGGATGGGGGAACGATGGCGGCTGTATATACTTGCGAGGGCCAAAATATTTCGCCGCCATTGGAATGGGACGGAATCCCTGAGGGAACCCGGAGTTTATCGCTTATTGTGGATGATCCGGATGCGCCTGATCCGGCGGCGCCCAAAATGACATGGGTGCACTGGGTACTCTACAACTTACCCCCGGATTGCAGCGGCCTGCACCAGGGAATGATATCCGCGGATCTGCCGGCAGGCAGCCGTGAAGGAATCAATGACTGGAAGCAAACCGGTTATGGCGGTCCTTGCCCCCCCATTGGCCGGCATCGCTATTTTCACAAGCTTTATGCCCTGGATGTTGTACTGGATGATCTGAAGCAGCCGAGCAAGCCAAAACTATTGGCCGCCATGGAGGGACATATACTGGCCCGGGCTGAAGTTGTCGGGACTTATCAGAAAGGGCGGTAACGGGGCCTTCGGCCCTGTTTTTGGTTTCTGGTTCTTGGTTCATGGTTGGGCTGCAGCCGTCTCTGTATTCCTCATACTTATCCATCCATAGAAGGGCGATTGGTTCCTATTTTTGGGATAGTGCTTATTTTAGAGTATGTAATGGGTCCTGGCATTTTGTTTAGCCATTATCCAGGATAAAGGAACCATGCTATTGAGACTATCCATTCGAGTAGGGTGCATTTGTTCAGCGATGTGGTGGATCACGGCCTGTGCTGGAACAACGGCTCCGGGACAACCTGCTTGGAATCTGAAAAGCCTTGTGGCGACGATTCAAAAATCCGTGGTCACCGTGGTTGCTTATGACATGGATGGGGATCTGTCCTCCATCGGAAGCGGTTTCTTCATTGATCGGGACGGCACCCTGGTCACAACTTATCATGTTTTGGACGGGGCCTATAATGCCGAAGTCAAAACGGCTGGCGGCCGCCGTTACCCCGTCAGTGCCGTGATTGCACGAAATCAGCCTGTTGATCTGATGACTGTGCGGGTGGAGATACCAAAAGAGTTGGCCGTACCAATGAAGATGGCCGATGAGGAACCGGGTGTGGCGGATCGAGTGGCGGTGATCGGAAGCCCCATGGGGTTGGCTCAGACCATCTCAGAAGGCATTGTATCGGCTGTCCGCAAACATCCGTCCGATTGCAAAGTGTATCAGCTGACGGCACCGATTTCCGAGGGTTCCAGCGGCAGCCCGGCCCTGAACTTGAAAGGGCAGGTATTTGGCGTGGTGACATATCAGTCAGCCAAAGGCCAAAACCTCAATTTCGCCGTATCCGTTCATGCGCTGCATACGCTAACCCGGGTGCCCGGTGAGATCTCCCTGGTAGAATGGACCATTCAGAAATCAGCCAAAGACCCGCGCCTGGCAGTCTTCCTATGCGCTCGGGGGGCACGGCTCTCTATCCGAGGAAAACACGAAGCGGCCCTGGACTATTTTCAAAAAGCCACTGAAACCAACCCGGACGACCCGGATGCCTGGCACGGGCTGGGAAACTGTTACATCGGATTGAACCAACCCGAGAACGCCATCGAAGCGTATCGCCAGTCCATTGCCGTCAATCCGGACAATGTGGTGCCCCATTTTATGCTGGCCATGTATTACAAAGTCTTGAAGCAATATCGGCAGGAGATCCCGTCGCTGCTGCAGGTCATCAAACTCGATCCAGACCATATGCGGGCCCGCATGGAATTGGCCATCGCCTATGGTGAGCTTGATCAAACCGAAGCCCAAATCGGCACGCTCGAGGAGATGCTGAAATTAAAGCCCAACCATGTGCCCGCCCTGCATCTTATGGGACAGACGGTGGGGCGCACCGGCCGTTATGATGAAGCCTTGGATTGGCTCACCAGAGCCGGTGAACTCCAACCGGATAATGCGCAAATCCAATTTGACATTGGTGTCACCTACCATCTTAAGAAGCTGCCCAAAGAAGAGTTTCAGGCCTACATTCGAGCTATTCAGGTTGACCCAAGGATGGCGCCGGCCCACTACAATATCGGTCTGCTGTTTCTGAATCATGGTGAGCGCAAACTGGCTCTGCAACAGTACGAGATCCTCAAAGGGCTCAACACGGAACTGGCCCAAAGTCTGTTTGGAAAGATCTACTCGGGAATCACGCATGACGTGACCAAGCCTGAATTGATTGAAAAATAGGGTTGCCTCATTTTCCAGCCAGTCCGATTATCATTTTAGGCCACAGGGCGTTTAATACCATTGGCAATCATCCATACCCCCCATGCGTGAAAAATGGTGGGCTTAAAATTCGCTTCTTTGAAAAGCTCCTCAAGACCTGCCTCAGTAAAAGGATGGATGCCGTAGACGGCCTCCCGCCAGAATGCCTGAATCCTGCCAATCAGGTGTGATCTTGCCAAAAAGACGGCCACTGCAAGGCGCCCTTTGGGTTTTAATACCCGCGACAACTCTTTTAATGCCTGTTTCGCATCAGAAAAAAAGTGCAAAGAGCCACAACATACGGCCGCATCAATGGAGGCATTTTTAAGGGGGAGATAGTGAGAATCACCATGCAGGAAAACGACATTTTCGATCCCCTCGTCGTTCACCTTCTTGACAGCATACTTGAGCATGGGCCAGGAAATGTCTATTCCAATGGCTTTTCTTTCACGGTTTTTTTCTGTTAAATAGCGCGCATAAAGACCGGTTCCGCAAGCCAAATCCAATAAGGTATCGTTTTTCTTAAGATGAACGATCTCTTTAATCAACGCCATCTCGTTTTTTAAGCTAATGCCGGCATACGCCGCAAACAGCCAACTTTCCCGCCACCATTGGCCTTCATATTGCTCCACAAAAGATTTGGATTCCATCACTTGTTGGGTGAAAGACTTTTTCTTGGACATATGCGGCGAGAAGTCCACGATAGTGTCAACAAGTGGATATTTATGACTGCACTCAGGACAGTAATAGAAATCGAAAGCGCTTTCAGAAAAAGGTTGTTGCCCTTTTTGCTTATCGATCTTTAAATCTCCTTTACACAATGGACAACAAATTATCTTTTCAATATTCATCTTTCATAGATCTTCGCAATGGTTGCGTTGAAATTTGAAATGCAAGGGGCGGTGAAACAATGCCGATATTTATGAATAGAATGGATTTGTTGCTGTGAGCAAGGGAAAGATAAAGTATTCGGCCTATTTGATGACTGAACAAAACCCCTTAACGCCCTCCCCCAACCCCCATAAGCGCTTAATTAAGGATAATGATAAGACAACCTCTATACAGGTATGCAGGATATTGGATTTTATACCCGGCCGGCGCAGAGGCCGGCCCTACGCGAATCACTCCGGTACCTGGCGTTTTGAGGGTTCCCGGGTAGGGTCGGCCTCTGTTCCGACCGGTTCAGAAGGCGGTATTAGCGAAACTAAAAAATCTGCCAAATATCCTTATTTGAGCGCTTATGCCCCCAACCTCTCCCGCCAGGGGTGTTTTCGTTCAGGACCCCCATTTTGCTCATCAATGTGGGACAACACCCATTATATTGCAAAAACTTATAAGATATTAGATATTTTTAACAAACTTCTTGCAAATTATTTTGTTATTTGCGATATTCTGTCGAAAAACCCCAACAAAAAGATACCCCATGCAAAGGTTTTGCATATGATCAAACTGGACGACTTCGACAGAAAGATTATTGCCGCTTTGCAATCCAACGGACGGCTGTCCAATGTCGAGGTTGCCGGACTGGTCAACCTGTCTCACTCGAGTTGCTCACGGCGCATCGCTCGACTGGAGCGTGAAGGCATCATTGTAGGATACCGCGCACTCACGGATCGAAAAAAACTGGGACTGTCGGTTCGCGCATATTGCGGGGTGCTTCGTGAAGGCGATGTGGGCTGGAAAGAGCTCGCTCATGAACTGGCTAAAGTCGAGGGTGTCGTCAGCGTGTTTGCGGTATCCGGGGAAGTTGACTTGATGCTCGAAATTGTGGCGCGGGACATGCAGCATTATTCACAGGTTGTGCTACAGGATGTGTTCGATACAAAAGGCGTGAGTGCCACGCGCAGCTCATTCGTACTTGAGGAGGTGAAATCGATATACTGAATACGGATAGTCCCAACTTTGCACCTTGATCAAGGTTTGGGTTTGGGATAATGATACGAACCCGATAGATGCATAGAAGTGCAGGGAAATGAGATAACGCGCAAATTCAGGTTAGCGAGGTTCACGACTTGACCCAACGGACAAACGCTTTAAGACACAGCAAAAACGATTACAACGCCGCCTCCATCGAGGTCCTCAAAGGCCTGGAGCCGGTGAAGCGCCGCCCCGGTATGTACACCGATACCAGCCGCCCCAACCATTTGGCCCAGGAGGTGATCGACAACAGCGTGGATGAAGCCATTGCCGGCTATTCCAAGCGCATCGATGTGGTGCTGCACAAAGACGGCTCCCTGGAGGTATCTGATGACGGCCGGGGCATGCCCATCGACGAGCACCCTGAAGTGAAAGGCGCCAGTGGTGTGGAGGTGATCATGCTCAAACTGCATGCCGGTGCCAAATTCTCAAAAAAGGACTACCACTTTTCCGGCGGCCTGCACGGCGTGGGGGTTTCTGTGGTCAACGCGCTCTCCAAGCGCATTGAAGTCGAAATCAAACGGGACGGCCAAAAACACTTCATTGCTTTTGAAAACGGACACTTGTTGGAAAAACTCAAAGCCGTGGGCAGTGTGGGCATGCGCAACACCGGCACCACCATCCGTTTCTGGCCGGACCCGCAATACTTTGACTCGCCCAAATATTCGGTGCGGCGCCTGAAACACAGCCTGCGGGCCAAAGCCGTACTGTGCCCCGGGCTGCAGGTCAATTTTACCGATCACAACAGTGGTGACAAAACATCCTGGTATTTTGAAGACGGCTTGAAGGACTACCTGCTGGAAAACCTGTCCGGTTTGGAACTGTTGCCGGACGAGCCATTTATGGGCGAAATGGAGGGAGCTGAGGAAATAGCCTCCTGGGCGGTGGTCTGGCAGCCCGAGGGCGGCGAAACCGTCACCGAAAGTTATGTCAACCTGATCCCCACGCCCCAGGGCGGCACCCATGTCAACGGGTTGAGATCGGGCCTGCTGGCTTCCATGCGTGAATTCTGCGAGTTTCGCAATCTCTTGCCCCGGGGAATCAAGCTGGTCCCGGACGACGTCTGGGATCGCTGCAGCTTTATTCTCTCGTTGAAAATGTCCGACCCCCAATTCTCCGGACAGACCAAAGAACGCCTGGGTTCGCGCCAGTCCGCCTCTTTCGTCTCCAATGTGGTCAAAGACAAGTTCAGCCTCTGGCTCAACCACCACACGGATATGGGCGAAAAACTGGCCGAGATGGCCATCGAAAGCGCCCGGCGGCGCTTAAAGGCCAGCAAGAAGGTGACCCGCAAAAAGATCACCAGCGGCCCGGCTCTGCCCGGCAAACTGTCCGATTGCGTCAGCCAGGATTTGAATGAGACCGAGCTCTTTCTGGTGGAGGGCGACTCGGCCGGCGGCAGCGCCAAGCAGGCGCGGGACCGACAGACCCAGGCCGTGATGCCCCTGCGCGGCAAGATCCTCAATACCTGGGAGACGGACTCAGGCTCCATTCTCAGCTCCAAAGAGGTCCACGACATAGCCGTGGCCGTCGGCGTGGACCCGGGCGTTAAAAAGATCGACGGCCTGCGCTACGGCAAGATCTGCATCCTGGCCGATGCCGACTCCGACGGCGCTCACATTGCCACCCTGCTCTGCGCCCTGTTCTTAAGGCACTTCAGGCCCCTGGTGGAACAAGGGCGGATCTTTGTGGCCATGCCGCCGCTCTACCGCATCGATGCGGGCAAAGAGGTCTACTACGCCCTGGATGAGCAGGAGAAAGAGGCCATTCTCAAACGTATCGCCCGCAAAAAGAAAAAGGCCAAAACCAATGTGCAGCGCTTCAAAGGGCTGGGTGAGATGAACCCCATGCAATTGCGCGAAACCACCATGGCGGCCGACACGCGGCGACTGATCAAACTGGAAGTCGATTCAGAGGCCCAAACCATGGAAACCATGGACATGATGCTGTCCAAAAAGCGCAGTGCGGATCGGAAAAAGTGGTTGGAAATCGAAGGGGATATGGCGGAAATCTCGTAGAAGATGGTTCATGGTTTAGGGTTCATGGTTCTTGGTTCATGGTTCTTTGTTCATGGTTGTAGCTTTGTAACCGGAGAGATAATCATGACATCGATTCAGCGATTTGAAGAGATAGAAGCATGGCAAAAAGCAAGGGAACTAACGCGGGCCATTTACCAATGCTCTCGTGAAAGGCGGTTCGCTAGAGACTATGGTTTATGCGATCAAATCCGAAAGGCAGCGGTTTCGATCATGTCCAATATAGCTGCATAAACCATGAACCATAAACCATAAACCATGAACCATAAACCATGAACCATGAACCATGAACCAAAATCATGAACCAAAATCATGAACCAAGGTATCAATAATGCCAAATCAAATATCAACAACTTCTAACGGGGCGGAAATTATTCCCCTCCGCCAATTCGCCCGCAAGGCTTACCTGGACTACTCCATGTATGTGGTCATGGACCGTGCGCTGCCGTTTATCGGCGACGGTCTCAAGCCTGTGCAGCGGCGGATCGTTTACGCCATGTCGGAATTGGGGCTGAAAGCCACGGCCAAATACAAGAAATCCGCCCGCACCGTGGGTGACGTGCTGGGTAAATTCCACCCCCACGGCGACTCGGCCTGCTACGAAGCCATGGTGTTGATGGCCCAGCCGTTCTCCTACCGCTATCCGCTCGTCGACGGCCAGGGCAACTGGGGAGCCCCCGACGACCCCAAGAGCTTTGCCGCCATGCGTTATACCGAAGCCCGCTTGTCGGCCTATGCCGACGTGCTGCTGTCCGAATTGGGCATGGGCACGGTGGACTGGGGACCCAATTTCGACGGCACCTTGAAAGAGCCTTTGATGTTGCCGGCCCGCCTGCCCAACATCCTGCTCAACGGGACCACCGGCATTGCCGTGGGCATGGCCACCGATATCCCCCCCCACAACCTGAAAGAGGTGGTGAAGGCCTGCGTCCACCTGCTGGAAAAGCCCAAGGCGACCTTGGAAGATATTTGCGAATGCATTCAAGGGCCCGATTACCCCGGCGGCGCCGAAATCATCACACCGCGACCGGATATCATCGAAGCCTACCGCAGCGGACGGGGAATGATTCGCATGCGCGCCAAGTACGAGCTTGAAAACGGGGATATCGTCATCACCGCCCTGCCCCACCAAGTCTCGCCGGCCAAGGTTCTGGAACAGATCGCCGCCCAGATGACCAAGAAACAACTGCCCATGGTGGCCGACCTGCGGGACGAATCGGATCATGAGGCGCCCATCCGTCTGATCGTGGTGCCGCGTTCCAACCGGGTGGACAAAGAGGCGTTGATGGCCCATCTGTTCGCCACCACCGACCTGGAGCAAAGCTACAAACTCAACCTCAACGTCATCGGTCTGGATCGCAAGCCCCGGGTCAAGGATCTGCTCTCGCTTTTAAATGAGTGGCTCACGTTCCGCATGGACACCGTGCGCAAACGGTTGACGTTTCGCCTGGGCAAAGTCAACGAGCGCCTTCACATTCTGGAAGGTCTGCTCATCGCCCATTTGAATATTGACAAAGTCATCAAAATCATCCGCACCAACGACGAACCCAAACCGGTGTTGATGAAAACCTTCAAGCTGAGCGACATGCAGGCCGAAGCCATTCTGCAATTGCGCCTGCGCCATTTGGCCCGCCTTGAACACATCAAAATTGAAACGGAACAAAAAGAACTCAGCAAGGAAAAAGCCGAACTGGAAAAGATCCTGGGTTCCAATGCACGCCTGAAAACCCTGGTCAAGAAAGAACTCAAAGCCGCGGCCGCTCAATATGAAGATCACCGGCGAACGCTCATTGTGGAGCGCCGGGAGGCCAAAGCCATCTCCAAGGCCGACCTGACGCCCTCCGAACCCATGACCGTGATTCTATCCAAAAACGGTTGGGTGCGCGCCGCCAAAGGCCATGAGGTGGATCCCGAAAGTTTGAATTATAAAGCCGGAGACGCTTTTCTGAGTTCAGCCACGGGCAAGAGCAACCAGATGGCTGTCTTTTTGGATTCCACCGGCCGAAGTTATTCCGCCCAGGCCTTCACCCTGCCCTCGGCCCGGGGTTTCGGCCAGCCGCTGACCAGCCGCTTCGCACCCCAGCCCCAAGCCACCTTTGGCGCGGTGCTCTTCGGCCATCCCGATCAGACCATTCTGGCCGCCAGCGATGCCGGATACGGCTTTATCTCCAAGTTGGAGAACCTCTACACCAAGAATCAAAAAGGCAAGGTCTTTCTCTCTCTGCCCAAAGGCGCCCGGCCGGTCCATCCCCTGGTGGTGGAGAGCGTCGAGCATACCCTGTTGGCCGCCATTACCAACGAAGGCCGCATGCTGGTGTTTCCGCTGGAAGCGCTGCCCGTGCTGCCCAAAGGCAAAGGCAACAAGATCATTCAAATTCCGCCCAAACGGCTCCAGGCCCGGGAAGAATTCGTCACCCAGTTCGCGCTGGTGCCCGAAGAGAGCACGGTCATCATCCATGCCGGCAAACGGTTCTTTAAAATCACCCCCAACAACCTGGCCGACTTTATGGGCGAACGCGGCCGCCGGGGCAGAAAACTTCCCAGGGGTTTTCGCAACGTGGATTCCGTGGAGGTTGAAAGGCCGGACCAGATGCCGCTCGATTTTACAGAACCTGGCCGGGATGAGTAAGAACTGAATCAAGCATGGAAGATCAAGATCGTAAAACCCGCCATGGGACTTCCCGCCCCATGCTGCTTCCCATCCTTTGCGGATTGCTTACAGCGCAAATCATCGCCACCCTCTTCGTCTATCTCTCAAACCAAAGCATTTATGATGCAACCATTGCCATAGAAAAGGCCGGTTACTTTCCCATTCCTGCAGGACAGGTATTAATGTCGCTGAAATCTTTCGGAAATGCTTTTTGGGGCGGTCTTTTTTACACCTTGAGCATTGGTGCCGGGCTCACCTTGGCCGCATGGGCGGCCCTGCGCATATGGGACTTGCTGTTTAAACGACATCCCAAAGTCATTATCGCGTACAGCATCTTGTGGATCGGGCTGATTGTATTCGCTAATTTTACAGGCGTGGTGCTCTTTCCCTCCCTGTTCTGTATTGCGGTGCCCATGGCCGCCGGATGGATCACCTACAAAAAAGTCATCAAAAATCCCCCTGACAAAAACAGGTTTTGGTTTCTTCCGGTGGTCGCCCTGGTGCTGTTGACGGCTTTGTGGGCCACCCAGTTGAACCGGACCTTATTCACCAGCATCCGTGACCATGTTTTACTGTCCAATGCAGTGGGACGCGGCGTCAATGACTTTTACTACCGATACACCCTGTACGCGGCTGAGGCTTTCAAGTCCATTGATCAGAAGACATTGTGTACGTGCCGCCTGGAAGGCGTCGTCGACGATCGCCTGGCTCGTCATCTGAAATTGCGCTTGGCGCAGCATGATGTGCTCGTGCTGCCCGATATCGACAACCCGGATGTGGTAGTGGTCGCCTTGGAGGATAAGCTGCAATTGAAGTCGGCCTTCGGCAACCATATTGAAACCACGGTTGACCAGTTTCGCAAAAACCCCAAATCCTGGATACACCAATTGTCCAAGGCATCCGACCGGTATGCGCCGTTTCGCAAATTGACCTTTTTCGGTTTGCTGCTTGGCTTTCCCATTCTATTATACATGCTGGTCTACGGTCTCGCGCAAAAGATGTTGAGCCGGTTCACAAAGGCAGATCGCGCTGTGTGGATGACATCGGCCCTTTGCACCGTGATCGGTGTTTTGCTTTTTCTTCCCATGCTGGGGGCCCGCCCCTCGGGAATCACACGTGACGACCTGAATGCTGCGCTGGCGTCGGACCATTGGCCCCGCAGGGTTGCGGCGCTTCGCCATTTCGGCACCCACGATATTGAGATGGCACTTTATCCTGGATATCAAAAAATACTCACCAGCCCGCTGTTGGTGGAACGCTACTGGCTGGCCCGTGCCCTGGCCAAAAGCCGGGCGGCGTCGACCTATTCCGATCTGTTCGCTTTATTGAATGACCCCCATCCCAATGTCATCTGTCAGGTTTTCTATGCCTTGGGAGAACGGGGTCGCAAAAGCGCCATTGGGCCGATTCAAAGGAAACTCATGAATCTGAACCACTGGTACGCCCAGTGGTATGGCTATCGCGCTTTAAGGAAACTGGGATGGCATCAGCGTCCATCAAATTGACCACCATCGCCGTCAGCCTGGCCGTGATCCTGGCCACCGAGGGGCTGGCCTGGTGGTTCGTGGGGCGGTCCCTCTTCTCCCCTTTGGCTGTGGTGGGCCTGGTGCGGTTGTTTCAAATTGCGATGCTATGTTGGGTAGCCGTCAAATGGGAAGGCGGACTCCGGGCCATCGGCTGGTCCCCCGCCTCATGGGGTGCCGGATTGAAAAAAGGCGCCCAGTGGTCCGCTGGATTCGGGGCGGCGGCCGCCGTTGCCATGCTTGTTGTCTACATGTCAGGGCACAACCCGCTGCGCCTGATCAAATCGCCACTGCCGTCCACGGCGCTGGAGATGGGCCTGTTTTTCTTCGTTGGCGGTCTCATCGCCCCCGTGGCCGAAGAACTCTGCTTTCGCGGGATGCTGTATACGTTTTTCAGACGGTGGGGCATGGTAACGGCCTTGGTTGCCAGCACGGCCATATTTGCCGGCCTGCACGCACTGCACGGCATTCCCGTCACCCAAATCGTGGGCGGCATCGTCTTTGCCATCGCCTATGAAACCAGCGGCAACCTCATGGTCCCCATCACCATCCATTGCCTGGGCAATCTGGCCATATTCACCCTGTCACTGCTGTAATAAAGTTCCAAATTTAATATAGAATTATTCGTATTTTTTAGTTCTTAGATTTGCATAGCCATCCCGGGATTCCATCTTGTAAGAATCTATTGCCATATACGGCCTTTTAGCCCACATTTCTTACCTACTTTACTGTTTTAATGTTCAAAACCGCTCCCAAACCATCGATGGTGCTCACCATCATCCCAAAAGATACCATTCCCATCTTATAGCCAAGTACCTCTTTAAGCGCATTTTTGCCATAAAGCGGCGCCCAATGAGTGGCATCCGTACTCACATAAAGTATATAATTTTTGAAAAAGGCTTTCTTTTGGTCAGAGCTCCACTCGGAAACACCTTGTGCGGTTATTCGATTGAGCTTCGCCAACTCTTCTTTGGAAAGATTATCAGGCATTTTAACCCTAAAGTAGAGCTTTTTCTTGGCAACCAATTCAATCTGGTTCTGTTTGAATTCCATGAAATCCGTATCCATGAAAATGGCCAATGGAATGATATCGCCTTTGTCGACATAAGCCACATAATTGTTCAAGCTTCTTGTTTCATCCCACCCCTGTAGTTCACTAAAATGGTGGACGTTTCCGGGTTCTGTCGGTTTCGTCAGCACATTATGTCCTGAACACGCGTTCAAGGAGATCGTCGCGTTAATAAACAGAAAAGCCAGGATGCAGCAACTTTTATATTTAAAGGTCTTCATTGTTCTCTCCTTTCTCATCAGAGTATTCTTAATATCCCTCGGTTGGCATTGCAGATAACGACATTTGGTTCCCCCTGCAGAGATCTCGGAAAAGGCTTTTTCCGTTTTAAGGATAGGCAAGGGACGATTGAGGTCTGTCGTATCTATTATTTTATCAGGAATAATGCTTTCAAGTTTCATATAATTCTACTCCCAAGAACTGTTAACGGCGTACTCATTTTGACGTAAATGTTATATACTTTGAGTTGATTAAATCTATTTGTTTATTGTGAAAATTTGTAACACAATGTAACCGGTCAAAGAATTTAAATGAATGCGGTTATCTTAAAAGATTAAGCGGGCGGGGTTTATCCTCACCGGTCGGGACAGAGCCCGACCCTACCCGGGAACCCTCAAAACGCCAGGGATCGGAGTGATTCGCGTAGGGCCGGCCTCTGCGCCGGCCTGGCATAAAATCCGATACCTGCAACTTGAGCTTTATGGATAACCGGGTAAATGAATTAGGATTGGGATCAATTATCCAACCCAATGAGTTGATCATAATATGAGACGTGGGCGGAAGCACAACGGACTTGACCCTCATCTGCCTGAAAAAGGATTAAACAGAAAATATGTTTCAGACACGCTCTTAAGTTTTAAGTTGAATAAATCCTGCCTATTCTATTGAAAAAGTCGAAACAATCCGGTTATCATAGCAGGGCAGGCGGCAGGACGCTTTGCGGATCTTCTTATTTGGGCCTGGAATAACTATCTGATATCAAATTAATTTGTTGTTCTTTCAATCAGGTTACATTTGGTTACAATTTTACACAGATTTTACACAGATCAATCATACATTGTAATGTTAATGCATTGAAACCATGTATTGGCAATAAAGGTGAAGCATTGCAAGAGAATCAGCGTATTTTAGTTGTGGAGGATGACAAGCGCCTGTCCGTATTGATTCGGGACTACTTGCGGCAGCAGGGCTACCAGGTTGCTGGAGAACGCCGCGGCGATCGTGCCGCCCAGCGCATTCTTCACGAACAACCGGCTCTGGTGGTGCTGGACCTGACGCTGCCCGGCAAAGACGGCCTTGCTGTGCTTCAGCAGGTAAGGGCAGACTATGGCGGGCTGATTTTGATTCTTACCGCCAGAGAAGATGATATGGACCAGGTGGCCGGACTGGAGATGGGAGCCGACGATTATGTCAAAAAGCCGGTGGAGCCTCGCGTGCTGCTGGCCCGCATTCGGGCCTTGTTGAGACGCACCCGGGCAGCAGATTCGAAACAACCGGAGCAATCAGATGGATATCCCGATGAACTCAACTTTGGCGGCCTTTCCATCAGCCGGCAGGCCCATCGGGTCAACTTGGATAGCAAAACCATCGACCTGACCACCAACGAGTTTGAACTCCTTTGGCTGTTGGCGGCGAACGCCGGAACCATACTGGACCGCGATACTATCTACAAAGTATTGCGTGGGATCAACTACGACGGGTTGGATCGCAGTGTGGATGTATCTATCTCACGGTTGCGCAAAAAACTGGGAGATGAATCTTCCTCTCCCGAGCGGATCAAAACCATCTGGGGCAAAGGGTATCTGTTCGTAAAAGATGCCTGGTAGAACCAAATTCAAATGAAAAATACACCGAAGCAAATCTTCGATAGCTGCGGTTTAATTAACATCAGGCAGAAGGCAATACTCCGATGAAACGCCTTTTAACATATCTTTACCTGTTTATGATAGCTGTGTTTGTGGCTGTCCAATTTTTTATCTCTCCGATCTTCAGTAAGATCTATGAGAACTTTTTGGAACCTGAATTTGCCAGCTACTGCAAAGATATCTTCAGAGGATCTTTTTACGTCATTGAAACAGAACTGAGCCGTACTCCCATAGAGCAATGGGACCAGGCTGTCAACGCCATGCAATCGCATTTTAATTTTCCCCTGGCTGTGTCACCTATTGAGTCCTTATCGCTGCAGAAAATAAACAGATCGGTTTTGGCCGAGGATGATGTGGTGGTGCTGTTTGAAGAAGATACGATCATACTTCATCAGCGCTTGGGTGAAACCAACATGGTTTTGACTATGGGGCCTATCCCGGCATTTAACTATAACGAGTTTTTGTTGAATATCATTTTTAGCCTTGTTATAGCCGCATTCTTTTCCATAATTGCCCTGATCGTGGCCTGGCCATATGCAAATAAACTCCGGCGTATCAGCATTGCCGCTGAGGCCTTCGGCAAAGGCAAATTAGATGCGCGAGCCGATCTGCCACAGCGATCATCTCTGGCCCATCTGGCCAATGCGTTCAATGGTATGGCGGCTCGCATCCAAGAGCTCATCCGCTCTCACAAGGAACTGACCCATGCGGTATCCCACGAGCTTCGCACGCCTTTGGCGCGCCTGCGCTTCAGCATGGAGATGATCGCCTCGGCCGACGAAACCGACCAGAGAGCGCGGCATCTTGAGGGGATGCGACGCGATGTGGATGAGCTGGATCTTCTGGTATCAGAGCTTTTAACCTACGCCAAACTAGACAAAAGTTATCGCCCCCGGATGGAAGAGGTGGATTTGGGGCCCTGGATGAGCGACTTGGCGGTTGTTTTGGATGCTGAAAATTCGAAAGCGACCATTGAATGCCGCATTAGCAGTCCCAACCCAAAAGTGCCGCTGCTGGCCAGCCCGCAATTCTTGGAGCGCGCTCTGCGAAATCTGGTGCAGAATGCCGTCCGGTTTACAAACTCACGAATCCATATCACCCTGAAGACAGTTGACGACCAAGCCATTATCCATGTGGATGATGACGGACCGGGCATACCGCCGGCAGATCGACAGCGCATCTTTGAACCTTTTGTACAATTGGATGATCATAACAATACGGATCTTCCCGGCTATGGCCTTGGTCTGGCCATCGTGCGTCGCGTGGCAGAATGGCACGGCGGCAGCATCACTGTCTCAGAGGCACCCATTGGCGGCGCACGCCTTTCCCTGAGTTTACCGATCACAGATAACAGAGGGAACTAGGGGACGTTTCCTATCTTTCCCATATTTCATTGACATGATACAGCAAATGAGCATCAGCCACTAAAAATACGTCAATTCCGCGTACATTCTGTTACAAAATCCAACAGATTTCCCACAGACCCTGGATTCAAAATGGTGATAGAACCGGGTTGCCTTGCACGGTTTGCCCGTACAAGTGCGGGACCAGGGCTTACCTTTGATTTCGGCAAAGTGTGTTGAATCCGGATAGCATTGCAAAAATAGAAGATTAAATACGCCGCTATAGGAAGTAAAAAGAGGACACTCCATCATGCTAAACTTGAATTCAAGAAGGACCAAGGGCCTCCTTCGAAAAAAGCTTTCCCACATCCTGGTCTGCATACTCTTTCTGGCAGCCGGAATTTTCGGCATGGCTGCGCTGGCGGATTCAAAAAAACCACCAGCCGAAGCCAAGATCGAAGAACGGGTTCTGCAGGTGCAGGCCATTCGGGCACAGCCGGTCGATGTCCCGGTAGTCATCACCGGATACGGAGAGATGCGATCCTTAAGAGCCGTAGCCGTTTCGCCGGAGGTATCCGGGACGATCATCGAGGTTCATCCCCATTTGGATGTCGGCGGGATCATCCCCAGAGGGGAGGCCTTATTTCGGATCGATACCCGTAACTATGAGGCAGCCATGAAAGAGGCCCGTGCCACGGTAATGCAATGGGAAAACACCATCAAGCGCCTGGAGAAACAGTATGCCACCGACCAGCAGCGTCTTCATACCTTGAGGCGCAACCGGAAGCTGGCGGAACTGGAATTCAATCGATTGCGGAAACTCTATCAGAAAGACAACGTTGGCACCCGTTCCGGAGTGGAGAAAGCCGAACAAGCCTACAACGTCGCCACGGATCAGGTCGATCAAATTAACCAGGCCTTGGCGCTTTATCCCATTCAGATCAAGGAGGTCTTCGGTAGTTTGGCATCAGCCCAGGCCCGGCTTTCGGTGGCCGCTGCCAACCTCGAGCGCTGCACAGTGGCTGCTGAATTTGATGCCCGCGTAAAATCAGTATCCATCGAGCAGGGGCAATTTGTGGCCCCTGGTCAGCAGGTTCTCACCCTGGCTGATGACGCCATGCTAGAGATCCACGTCCCCCTTGACAGCCGGGATGTCAGCCAGTGGCTGCAATTCAGCGGCAGTTACAAACATCGCGGAACGGCCTGGTTCGCCGGACTGGAGCTGGTGACCTGCAGCATTCGATGGACCGAAGCGAGCGACAATCACACGTGGCGGGGGCAGTTGCACCGTGTAGTGCGCTTTGACCGGCACACCCGCACGCTCACCGTGGCCGTTAGAATCGATTCCGCAGAAGCCGCCGGCAACGACACGCAGGGCCTGCCGCTGGTTGAAGGCATGTTCTGTGCTGTGGACATACCCGGCAAGACGCTGAAAAATGTCTACCTGCTGCCCAACTGGGCGGTGAGTTACCAAAATACCGTCTATGAAATCCGGGA
>JASFER010000077.1:0-22358 GCA_050124755.1 Desulfobacteraceae bacterium | reverse complement strand
AATTTATCATCCGGCTCCCGATGACAGACGGCCGGTCCTGGTATACTATCACGGCGGTGGCCATATGGCCGGCAGTGTTACCGTTTACGATCCGATTTGCCGCAAACTGGCCCTTGCGACCGGACATATCGTCGTTTCTGTCGAATACAGACGGGCTCCCGAGTGTCCCTATCCGGCCGGTGTCACCGATGCCTACCATGTTGCAAAAAACGTGTGGGCGACCCTTGATCGGCGTGACATGAACTATCGACATCGCCTTTGCATAGCCGGAGACAGTGCCGGAGGTGCATTGTGCGCCACGGTGGCCCATATTGCTCAACATGATGCAGGCATAGATATCAGGCGGCAAGCCATGATTTATCCGAGCCTTGACTACACCATGGATTCAGCTTCAATAGAAGAAAACGCCACGGGGTACCTCCTGCAGAAAGAAAAAATCATGTGGTATTTCGACAACTATTTTCAACATGCCGAGAACCGCAAGGCGGCGTCGCCGCTGTATATGGATTCTTCGAACCGGTTGCCGGAAACACTTGTCATCACCGCCGAATTTTGTCCTTTGCGGGATGAGGGCGTTGCCTATGTGCAAAAGGTCAAATCGACGGGACTGCGTGCCGAACACCTGCATTTTAACGATATGATCCACGCATTCGTGAATATGGAAAACCTTACGAAAGAGGCATGTGAAAGCGTTTATCAGAAAATCGGCGCGTTTTTTAACAGCGACTAGTCGTCTTTCACCTTCAACGCGATTTCAATAAACATATCGCCCTTATCGGTGATACAGGGGATGGTGATGATGGGCAGTCCTGAGGGGTAGCTGACCTTGTGTTTTCCCACCACCACACTGGGAGTTGAAATGGAGTTGTTTTCGCTCGGAAAATTCGTTTTGGCATTTCCGGCGATCATGTTGGCGATTTCGCCGATGGCGTCAGTGCAATCATCATCCAATTCGGTGACTTCATCACCGACCAGGGCGGAAACCAGTTCGTAGGCGACTTCATGGGAGAGGCTGATCACCACGGATCCGGTGACGCTGCCCGATATCCCGATGATGCTGCTGATTTCATGGGGGGGGACCTGGCTGCCTGTTTTCAGTGTGGGTTTTCCCAGTTTAAAAGGCACATCAATCATGGTCTCAAAAACATTTTTCGCCGCCACGACAAAGGGTTTGATATAATTGGGATCGATCATTACGCCACCTTCTATCTCATTTTTTCAGCATCGATGATTACATTTTCCAATATTGAATAATCCTGATCGATTGAGTCGGAGATAGATGCCGGCGATCCAATTCGAACGGGTTCAAAGCATCAATCGTCCATCGACATCCTTAACATCGGCCGTAAATCAATGAACTTTATACTAGGGGCGTGATTTTTTTATTTTTTCTGACGCGATAGACAATGGATAGATGCCGAAATCCGGTTAAATCCCTTCTTTTAATACATCGATCATGGAAAAAACCCGGCCTTTGGCACCCTGCGATAGCTTTTCACCAAGAAACAGAACGGCATCCAGGGTCCCTTCGCCATATATTTCCCGGCCGTTGGTATTGTGGGTGAACTCGAACTTGACGGTTTGATCCGCCGATATAAGGGTATAGGTGTGCCAGCCGTGGCCTGATAGATATTCGGCGGGTATGCCCCACATGTTGCTTTGGCGTTCAGGATCGCGTTCCTTTTGTATTTGATCTTCGCTGAATTCAATACCCATCTGATTGAAATACCCCACCATGGCCTTGGCCGTTCCGCTGGTGTCGGCTTTGCCGGACTGGTGGCTTTCCCGGACGGTTAATTGGTACCCTTTGAATAAATTTGGAAAATGTGCTGCCGCATGGGCCATCATGGCCTGAAATCCGACGATCTGTTTGGCCATGTTGGGTGCGATGACGGCGGCAATGTCTGATTGGGTCACCGTAGCGGCCAGGGCGTCGCGGTCACCGCCGGTGGTTCCCATGACAAAGGGCAACCGTTGCCGGCAATAGAATTCGGCATTGTCATTGACGGCGGTGGGATGGGTGAAATCGATGCTGATGAATTCGCCTTCCGCCGCCTTGATCTCTTTGATGCGATCATCCCGATCGCCGGGTGCAATAAGTTCGATGGCCACATCATTGATGTGAAAGTGCTTAATCTCGATTTCCGGGCCGGTCAGGGAATAGGGAAGCACGGCAATGCGATCATCTGCAAGCGCATGCCGGGTAATGACTTGGGTCACATTGCCCGGCAATCCGTTGATCATGACTTTGGTGGGGTTCATATTCTGCCTCCGTGATTATTCGTTCATGGTTCATAGTTCATGGTTCATGGTTCATGGTTCATTGTTCATTGTTCATGGTTCATAGTTCATGGTTCATCGTTTGTGGTTCAAAGTTCATTTTCATAACATGGTTGAGCAATCGGTTTATCGAAAGCCTGAAACACATGACTTGCTTTCACATTGACGCATACAGATGGGCAGAGATCCTGACCATGAACCAAGAACCATGAACTATGAACCGGGTTTTTTATTCGTTGTAGCTATGACTTTTTCTGCGAGCCTCTCCAATTTTGGCAGGGATAATCCTTTGAGGCAAGATAAATTGCGCCGGAGGCTTTTTGCGGCTTGGGGAATATAACTTTTGAACCGGGTTTTTCCTTTGTTGCCGCTTAAAAAGGCAAATGCCCCTAAGATCTGAAGATTCCTGGAAACCGCGCAAAGCCCATACCCCCTGACAAAGCGATGGTAGTCAAAATCGCGTCTCTTTTGCAAGGCTTCAACGCCATAAGCCAGCAGTTCGTTTTGAAGCGCCTCGGGCAGGCTTGCATAGGGATCGATGAGCAACGATGCCAAATCATATTGAATGGGGCCCAGGCGGCCGCCTTGATAGTCGATAAAAGCAATTTGACCGTCATGGATCATGATATTTCGCGATTGAAAATCTCGGTGCAGAAACCCCAATTCACCGGTTTGTTCGATGCCTTGAGCCAGCTGTTCGAATTCTCCCTGCAACTCATCGTAGGAGATTTTCCAGTTCAGGTGGGTCTGGAGAAACGCCTCGACAAAATAGCGACATTCATTATTCAGTATCACCTGCTGATCATAGTATGGGGTCTGGTATGTCCATGCCGTATCAAACCCCTTGCGACCTTCCACGGCCATGGTAATCCATTGGTCGATGACGCGTCGATAGAGGCTTCGGGTGTGATGTCTGTCAATTCCCTTGAGGGTCGTTTGAAGGTGGCTGTCACCCAAGTCTTGCATAAAAACCAGACCGGCGCATCGGTCAAACAGAACGATCCGGGGCACCGGGATTTTGCGGGCGGTTAAATGTTTGCCGATGCGAACGAATGCGTCTACTTCCTGGGGCCCGGTATGGGAACGGATACCGTGGTCCGCCATAATCAAAGATTTATTATCGTTTACCAAACGATACCAGCGGCGATCCGAACCATCACCCCGCAAAGGACGCTTTTCAATGGGGCCGGCGGGTCGGCGCCTGAAAGCTTTCTCAAATGCCATGGGTGCCATGTAATCATAGGCGGCCGTCACATAGCTTTGGGGCGTGCCGATATCATACCAGCGATGCCCGCGGACCACAAAGGCCTTGATGGATTCATTTGCCGCCAACATTTCCCGGTAGGCGTCGATGATATGGGCCGGTCCATGGGGGGGCAGAAAATCCAAAACACGGCGGTCCAATACATGAATACCGGTAAAGGCGAGGCTGCGCATTCCGCTGTGGCTTGCAGGTCCTTCAAATCCTACTACGAACTCATCCGCATCCACATCAACCGAATTGAAGTGTGCATAGTCGTGCATCACCATAGTGACGGGATAGGCGTGGGACTTGTGAAAACCATAGACCTGAGCCAGGTCAATGTCGCTAAGCACGTCGGTGTTCATGACCAACAGGCAGTCGTTCTCCCAAAAGTCCGCCACGTTGCGTATACCGCCGCCGGTTCCCAATATTTCGACTTCATGGCGCGTAATGACCGTCAAAGGAAAGGTGCGCTCGGCAATAAATGCTTCGATCAGGCGGTGGTGGTAATGCGTGTTGATGATGACCGCTTCGAATCCGGCCTTCTGCATCCTTTCAATGGCTATTTCCAGAACAGGCCGCTCATTGACGGTAAACAGGGCTTTAGGGGTGTGCAACGAATAGGGCCTGAGACGCGTTCCCAGACCGGCGGCGAGGATCATGGCTTTCATAGGTTAAATGATATGCAGATAATTTCGAATGGTTTTTTCATGATCTTCTAAGGCTTCCATATCCTCCTGGCCTTTGACGCCGTGGGTCGTGAAGAAGCTGATGCCGTTCTGAAAATTTATTTTGGACAGAGATTCGGATAACTCGATCTCCTGGTTTTTCATCATCGTGGTGCCGATGGCTTGAATTTTCTTCAAGCGATCTTTGGTCCGGGCCTTATTGCGCGGGGTTTGCTTGAAGAAATGCAAAACGGCCAGGTATGATTCGAAATAGGTTTTAAGAAAGCGGGCAAAGAGTTTGAGCTTACGCAATCCCGATGATGTTATTTGATAGGTATCCGGCAGACTTTGATGGGGCATTAGGATAGCGTCGTCGATAAAGGATTTAATTACCTTGCGAACCAATGTTTCAGCGGTTTTGTCGATATCATAGGCGAATTCATATTTGAAGAAATCCTGTAAAAAACGATGGCGGTCATGCAGATCGGCGGCAGAAAACTGAAAGGCGTCCTTTTCAAGAATGGTTAGCGCCGTAATTGCAGCCGGAACAAAGTAGGCAATGCCGTTGTTCTTGTAGTATTCCAGTTGCATTCTTTTACCGGACGGTACCCGGAACTGCCCCAGTCCGGCGGGCATGTTTTTTTCACCGCCGGGCTGTTCGATCAATTTCCGGTTCAGGTAGTTTTCCAGCGCCTGTTCACAAGCGCGCTGATGGTCCATCAAGAGGGTGTCGGTGAGTTTGGCGTTTTGTGAAAAGAGCAAGTGGATATAACTGTCAATAATCTGAAAAATCTCTTTTTCAGTAAACCGTTTGTCGGGGCAGTTCAATATGGCGGCGGCCACAAGCGCATGGGGGGTGACCACACTGGCCTCATCGATGGCATTGATCAGTCGCCAGCCTAAATTGCGGCACAGGGCATTTTGGGTTTTTTGGGGCATCTCCTGCAAGCTGGTATCGTAGTCGCTAAGAATTTCCTTCAGGGAAATGGGCTCGTGGAAATTGATATAAATTTTGCCGTACCGCTGCTTAAGAAAGCGGTGCGCTTTGAGTACCTGGGATAGGTTTTCAGGTTCCTTTTTGCCGCCTTCAATTTCGTGCAGATAGGCGTGTTCTTCAATGATTTGGTCGTAGCCGATGAACACCGGCACAAAGATCATATCATCACAAGCGTTGTTCTTATACGCGTTCAATAAAATAGATAAGAATCCCAACTTGGGCATCAGCAACTTGCCGGTCCGGCTGCGGCCGCCCTCGATGAACAGCTCGAGGTTGAATCCATCCTCAAGCAGTTTATGGATATATTCAGAGAACACCTTGGCATAAAGCACCGCCCCGCGAAAGGTGCGGCGCAGAAAGAATGCCCCTCCGGCCCGAAAGATGGGGCCCATGGGCCAAAAGGAGAGGTTCTTGCCGGCCGCTATATGGGGGCAAGGCATATTGTGCTGGAAGAGCACCAGGGATAGAATGAGGTAATCCACGTGGCTTTTGTGGCAGGGAACCAGGACAAGGGGTCCCTTTTGGGACTTGGCCTTCACCTTCTGGAGTCCATCCGTATCCACAACGGTGCCGTCATACATGGTATTGAAGATCCATCCCACGGGGCCGGATATAAAACTGATAAAAGAGAAACTGTATTTTGCGGCAATCTCGTCCAGAAATCCGTCCGCTTGCTTGCGGACGGTATGCAGCGGCTCCTTGCGCGAGGCGGCATGCTGGGCCATGAATTTGCGCAGGCGATCATTGGCCAGGATGCTCTCTTTGATCTCCTCATGGGATTTGACCACCGGTCCGGTGATGCTTTGGCGGTGCCGGTTGTGCTGCCACAGCAATTGGTGTCTAAGTTTAAGGGCCTGATACTCCAAATTGCTGCTGCTGTTATCGAGGATAAATTGTTTTAAATTCAAGGGTTGGGAAATTTCCACAAACACTTTACCGGGCTGTCGCAACAAAATGAGCAGTCTGCGCAGCAATCCCGGTTTTTGTTTGGTGCCCAGCAACATATCCCACAGCTTGAGTGTGCCGGAAGCTGATCGTTTGCTGAAAAACATCATATGGGGAACGATATAAATGGGGCGGGGGGTGGTCTTTTGCAGTTCGATTAGAAAACGCAGCGGATCGGTTTTGGCTTTGACGAAGCGGCGGTAAAAATCTCTTTTCTCCACCAACGGCATCAGCGCGGTCCGGCCGGAGGTCAATTCTTTTGCCAAATAACCGCTGTTGTAAGGATTCAACCGCCGCCAATGCGAGAAGAACCAGTCCGTATGGGCCAGCAGGCTGCGCAAGATGCGTGAGAGGGGCTGCAGCAGCCACTCCCTGTATCCCAACCCCAGTTCGGGCACGGGCAGTTTTTCCTGACGGTATCTGGTGTGATAAAACAGATATTCGAAATGACTTTTGAATTTTATGGTGTATATGAGAATGGCGTCGGATGGTAATTTGTGAAGGACTTCCTGCTGCTCCTTGGATAAAACAATGCCGTTGAAAATACGTTCCAACAGCCAGGGGACGAGTCCCCTTTTGGCCGGAAGGAAAAATAAAAAATGGTCATATGTGCCTTTGAGCAGCCTTTCAATCCACTCGCGCCGCTTGGCACGCCATCTGCCAATCCCTCCCGTTTTCGGATTTGTCATTGTGATTTCCTATTCATTGGTATCGGGCACAGGCAAGAAATAATTCCACAACCTTGTTTGTCTTTGCGCTCGTCTACGGCGTTACATCCACCGGCACATACTTGTGATATGCACCGGCGGATGTGCCTTGTAGACGAACCCAGATCCGGCGCAATCTGGTGGAATTATTTCTTGCCTGTGCCCTTAG
This sequence comes from Desulfobacteraceae bacterium, assembly GCA_050124755.1. Lineage (GTDB taxonomy): Bacteria > Desulfobacterota > Desulfobacteria > Desulfobacterales > Desulfosarcinaceae > JARRKU01. Next base: position 15,349 of record JASFER010000077.1, on the reverse strand, counting down.
CGAGCGGCTGCGATTGAAGACAAAAATCTATCAGATTCAATGGTTATTTGCAATGGTGTATATCTGCAGGTTATTATACGATTTTTAGATGAATGCTGCGGGTGCCGGTCCGTCATAACCGCTTAAAATTAAGCTTGCGCTCCATATGTTGCTGTGATATTGCTCAAAATCTACTTTTGGGCGGCGTTAAATGCTTATCTGATGAAAAATCACGAGACACGCATGGAGTGATAACGGTCTACCACCACAACCACTCAGAACAAGGTTGGTGCGTGTGACCTGATAATAACGGAATTAAAAGTGCCAATATTGAACAAAAGCTTGGACTAAAGGAGGTTTGCGTTAAATGAAAACATTAATCGGCGGCTCGGTTGCAGCAGTAATTGGACTTATCGGCCTAGGTATTTTCTGGCGTGATTTTTTTGATCTATTAGCCGGTGCCATTCCCATCATGCTGTTGGTTGGCGGTGGTCTGGCCATCTATCTTGGTTTTGATGAGCTTAAAGATACCTGGAAAAAAGATGATGAGGGCGTTGTTGCAGAGAGCTCCAGCTCCGAAGATCCGGAAAAATATAAACAAGAGATTGATGAATTGAAAAAAGAGATCGAGACCCTTAAGTCTGAAAAGGCCTAATCTCGGTATGTTGAATTAGAAAACCCCGCACCGTCCGTGGACGACTCTCATTGATGCCGGTATGCCTTTGAGATGGCTGTGGACGGGAGGGGTTTTTGTGTTATATGGGGCCCTTATCGAATATCGAACAAGGAACTGCAGAATGTCGAAGTAAGGTATTCTGCCATTGATAAAAGATGACGGAGCGCAGCGACTCAACACTTCGACATTCGTTATTCCTTGTTCGATATTCTGCGGTTCATATTTTTTCCGCCCCATGGATGGCGGCAACGGCCAGTCGATCCGCCCGCTCATTTCCGGGGTGGCCGGCATGCCCTTCAACTTTTATGAATTTCAGGCACTTGAACCTTCGGGTCAATTCCTTGATGCGCTCTACCATCGCTTTATTTTGTTTCGCCTGCCACCCTTGCGTTAATATTCCCAGTGCGTAACGGCTATCGGTGTACACCATCACCGGTAAGTCCCTGTTTTTAACCGATTCCAATCCCACTCGAATGGCTTCCAATTCAGCAATGTTGTTGGTGGCCATGCCGATATACCGCGAGATTTCCTTGTGATGTTGGCGGTAATCCATGACCACGCCGATTCCGGCCGGTCCGGGATTCCCTGAACACGCCCCATCTGTGTAGATTTGAATGGCTTTCTCCAATTCCTTCGGAACCACATCAACACGGCCGTTCTTGGCCTTGGCAGCGGAAGGCGGCCCCGGTTCTTGCTCACCATTCCTGTCCGGGGTTCGTTCATCCAACGGGTGAACCCGCTCAGGGTGAACCCAATACTCATGCGTCTGGTCCAATTGATATTTGATCAATACCTTTCCCCGGTCGATGATGGGTCGCTCCTTGTCATCAACGGCCAGCCATACCTTGTTGCGCTTGAACCGCATGCGTTTCCAATTTTGCTGTTCTTTAGAATAATTCATAAATAACTCAAGGATACAGAAAATAACGTTGTCGCAGCGTGTCAAAGGCACTTAATCCATCCTGCCAATTGCTCTCCAATACGGACATCGGCACCATTTCCGACAATTGTTGGCGTAGTTTTGGATCCCCGATGATCAGATCAATGGGCATCCGGTCGTATTCATATTCGTATGGCGGTGCCTTCCACTCGAACGCCTCACCGTGGCAATGCATGATGGCTTGTAAAAGCGATAGGCCGGCACAATAAGGTTTGAACCGATGGTGGTCGGTCACATGGAGTTGAAATCCGCGACAAATTTCCCCCTGCCATTTGTTCGAAGTCGGCTCGAATTCAACCACTCGCAGGAAAGCACCTTCCAGCGCCTCCCGGCTGACGGCATCCAGCACCCGGTAGGGATCCAAAAAGGGGGCGCCAAAAAGCTCAAACGGCTGGGTCGTGCCGCGCCCTTCCGATACATTGGTCCCTTCCCAGATGACTTGTCCCGGGTAGACCAGGGCGGATGTCGGCGTCGGCAAGTTGGGCGAAGGGGCAATCCATGGGAGTCCCGTGGCGCCAAAGTGCATTTGGCGTTGCCAACCGGCCATTGGAAGTACATCAAGGTCGCACCCGATACCGTAAGCGTCGTTGAACAGCCGGGCCAACTCTCCTATGGTCAGACCGTGGCGCATGGGGATGGGATAGCGTCCGACAAAGGAGAACATGTCGGGTTCCAGGCAGTTGCCTTCAACGGCTACACCACCGATGGGATTGGGACGATCCAGAATGACGACCTTCTTATCAAAATTGCGGGCCGCTTCCATGCAATAGGACATGGTATAAATAAAGGTGTATACGCGCGTTCCCACATCTTGAAGATCAACCAGCAAAACGTCTATGGGATCGAGCATTTCCCGGTTGGGGATGCGGGTTCGGCTGTAAAGACTGAACACCGGGAGGCCCAGCAGCGGATCTTTGCGATGATTGGATTCGATCATGTTGTCCTGTTTTTCTGCGAAAAATCCATGCTGGGGGGAGTATAGCGCTTTGAGCCGGTTGCCCAACGCAGATTTCAACCGCTTTCTTGAATGGACCAGGTCGGCATCCACCGAAGCGGGGTTGCACAGGAGCCCGACACGCGCCTTGCGCAGGTAAGGCGGTGGTGATGCGATGCATTTTTCAAGGCCAAGGCGTATGGACGGCATTGTATATGTGCCTCCTCATCATATTTATCATTGCAAAGTGTTCAACGGATTCCAACGGGCTGTATTGAACTTAATGGTATGATTTTATGCCAAAACTGAAAAAACCACAAGCGGCTGGGTTTTTGACCGGCAATCGGCGGCAAAGCAATCCTGAAACCGCTTGACAGCCTCGGGTTTACCCAATAGATTGAACGGTGCTTCAATATTTGGGGGCGTCTCTCACCGCTGTATGGGACGCACCTGAGAAATGGGTAGCTTGAAATGGAACGCCCGGTGCGCTCCGGACGTTGGGTTGGGAGAACAGCTTCGTGCAGATCGGCTTGTCGGGCATCGTCATCGTTGTAGGCAATTATGGGAGTGGAAAGACGGAAGTCGCCATCAATCTGGCCGTTCACCAGCATCGTTTGGGGGCCAAAGTTCGTATGGCGGATTTAGACCTGGTGAATCCCTATTTCAGAACGCGCGAGGCCCGCACCCCCCTGAGTGCTTTAGGCATCGAAGTGGTTCTGCCCCCCGAACGGTTAATGCAAGCCGATCTGCCCATTCTCATGCCTCAGGTGGCCGGGCTGATCAGGGCCCCCGGTGACCTGGCAATTCTTGATGTGGGGGGCGATGACGCGGGCGCCACTGTTTTAGCCTCGTTGGCGGATGTATTTAAAGATTCAAATCAGCCCACACTGATGATACAAGTGGTGAACCCATTTCGTCCCAATACCGATTCGGTGGAAAGGTGTTTGGGCATGCGCCGCGCCATTGAGGCCAGTGCCCGCATGCCGGTTCAAAAATGGGTGGGCAATGCCAACTTCATGGATGAGACCACGGTGGACCATATTTACCAGGGTGATGCATTCATGGCCTCCTTAAAGGCGGCCAGCGGCTTGGAGGTCGAATTTCTTACCGTACCTCATCATATACTGCCGCAGATCGATACGAGCCGCTTGAGCCGGCCGGTTCTGCCGATTTATCGGCAATTGGTGCCGCCGTGGCAGAAAGCGGTGACGTTGCCCTAACGTTGCATAAGAAGGAGCAGATATATATGGCATATCACTACTGCATTGAAACGGACACATGCAAAGGCTGCGGTCTATGCGTGAGTGTTTGTCCGAAGAAGGTGCTGGAGATCAGCAAAGAGGTCAACACAAAAGGGTATTTTCCTGCATTCCAGGCTCGACCGGACGACTGCGTCAGGTGTGCGATCTGCTGCAATATGTGCCCGGATGTGGCCATTTCAATTACTGAAACGGAAGAAGCGGAGTAAGGGCCGCGGAAAAAACAATATTTCCGCGGCCCTAATTCGTCGATAGAGGGAGCGTTTTATGTCCAAAGTACTGATGAAAGGCAATGAAGCCATTGCCGAAGCGGCCATAAGGGCCGGGTGTTTGAACTATTTTGCTTACCCTATAACCCCCCAGTCCGAAGTGGCCGAGTACCTGGCCTGGCGTATGCCGGAAGTGGGCGGCCTATTTCTTCAGGGTGAAAGCGAAGTTGCCGTCTCTTATATGATTCATGGCGCCGCCTCAGCCGGTGAGCGGGTTTTTACAACTTCTTCAAGTCCCGGCATCAGTTTGATGAGCGAGGGCATCAGCTACATGGCTGGAGCGCAAGTGCCGGCCGTATTTGTGAATATCATGCGCGGCGGGCCGGGCCTGGGCGGCATTTTGCCCTCACAGGCCGATTATCTTCAAGCCACAAAAGGCATCGGACACGGTGATTGCCATCTGCTGGTGATGGCGCCCGCCACTGTGCAGGAAGCCGTGGAGATGACCATGCTGGCCTTTCCCCTGGCCGAGAAATATCGCAATCCGGTGATGGTGCTTGGAGACGGGCTTATCGGCCAAATGATGGAACCGGTGGAGTTCCCCGACCACCTCAAAACCGAACCGGCCAATAAAGATCACTGGGCCACCAATGGCATGGATACCAGAGGCGCCGATACACCCAATGTGGTTAAATCCTTATATCTTGATCCGGTGGCGTTGAATGACAATAATCTGGCCTTGCGCGCCAAATACGAGCGGATGAAAAAAGAGGATGTGCGCTGCGAAGAATACAACCTCCAAGGCGATTACAGAATTCTGATTGCATCTTACGGCACCATGAGTCGGGTCTGCAAAACAGCTATCGATGATCTTAAAACCCAAGGCATCGAGGTCGGGTTGATTCGTCCCCAAACCCTGTTTCCTTTTCCGGAGGAACCTATTTTTAAGGCTGTAAGAAAACCGCATTGTCAAAAAGTGCTGTGCGTCGAGATGAGCATGGGGCAAATGGTTGAAGATGTCCAACGCAGCGTGCAGGGTCACTGCCCGGTGAGTTGGTACGGCAAATGCGGCGGCGAGGTGCCCACACCGGAAGAGATCGTAGAACTTGTCCGCACCGAGTTAGCTATCATCGAACAGGAGTAATATTCATGGCCAAGACATTTCAGAAACCCCGAGCCCTTACTTCACAACCGACCCATTATTGCCCGGGATGCACACACGGTATTGTCCATCGCTTGATTGCCGAAGTGATTGATGAGTTCGATATTCGAGGCCGTACGGTTGGATTGGCCCCGGTGGGCTGCGCCGTATTGATGTATGACTACATCGACTGTGATTTTCAGGAGGCTTCCCATGGGCGGGCCCCGGCCATGGCCACCGGCATCAAAAGGGTGCGGCCCGATTTAATGGTGTTTACCTATCAAGGGGACGGCGATCTGGCCAGCATCGGCATGGGCGAAATCGTACACGCCGCCAACCGCGGGGAAAGATTCACCACCGTTTTTATCAATAACGCCGTATACGGCATGACCGGGGGGCAAATGGCCCCCACCACCATGCCGGATCAGCGGACCACCACTTCTCCTTTCGGGCGCAAGGCGGATGAAGTGGGGATGCCCGTTCGGATGTCGGAATTGCTCGCTTCACTGGCCACGCCGGCTTTCATCAGCCGGCAGTCGGTGATTAAACCCAAATACATAAAAAAGGCCAAAAAGGCGATCAAGCAAGCGTTTGGTTACCAGATGGAAAACCGGTGTTTTTCATTTGTCGAAATTGTCAGTACCTGCCCGACCAATTGGGGGATGACACCCGTTGAAGCCGTAAAATGGGCTGAAGAGACGATGTTGCCGTATTATCCGTTGGGAGATTTTAAAACACCGGAAGAATAATCAAGGAGCATTCATGCAGAGTGAAGTAATGTTTGCAGGGTTTGGGGGGCAGGGAATTTTACTCAGCGGTAAAGTCTTGGCCCATGCGGCTATGGAAGAGGGGCTGGAAGTGGCTTGGGTGCCCTCTTATGGACCGGAGATGCGCGGGGGAACGGCCTATTGTACAGTGGTCATCAGCGATCGGCCCATCGGATCCCCCATTATCAAAAACCCCTTGCACCTGGTGGCCATGAATTTGCCTTCATTGGAAAAGTTCGCCCCGGTTGTCAAACCCAATGGTATCATTGTCATTAATTCTTCCCTGATTCCCATTGAAGCCGGACGTGAGGATTGTGATGTGCTAAAGATCCCCACGGTTGAAATCGCCAAAGAACTTGGCAATCCCAAGGCCGCCAACATTGTGGCGCTATCCGCATTTGTGGCCCGATCAAAGGTCGTATCCATGGACACCCTGAAAAAATGTGTAGAGGAAGAATTCAGCAAAAAACCCAAATTGATCCCCTTAAATTTACTGGCGGTTGAGGCCGGCGCCAAAGCAGCCAAATGAAATGAGCCTGCGGCTCGGTTCATGGTTCAAAGTTCATGGTTCATGGTCATGGTTCAAAGTTCATGGTTCATGGTTTATGGTTCATGGTTCATGGTTCAAAGTTCATGGTTATGCGATATCAAATAGTGATTAGATAACCATCTCAAATAAGATGAATTCGTAAACGCGGTTATCTTAAAAGATTAAGCGGGCGGGGTTTGGTTTATCCCCACCGGTCGGGACAGAGCCCGACCCTACCCGGGAATCCTCAAAACGCAAGGGATCGGAGTGATTCGCGTAGGGCCGGCCTCTGCGCCGGCCTGGCATAAAATCCGATACCTGCAACTTGAGCTTTATGGATAACCGGGTTCGTAAAAAGTCGCCGGATCGTCATGCCGGACTTGATCCGGCATCCATAACTTACTGAAATTACAGGATTCCGTCTTTCGCCGGAATGACGTTTACATCAGTATTGAGACTTTTTACGAATTCATCAAATAAAAAAGTTGAAAAAAATGTTCGATTAATCTTTTTTCCCATTTTCAACAGTGAAGTGGATCGGAGCTGCGTATCTCATTTGGCTTGGCATACAAGCGTCACGCTCTAAAGGATCCAATATTAGCCACAAGTGACCGTTTATAGAAATATTTCTCATAATCACAGCTTTCACTCAGGACCAGGCGGGGCGGTGGCATTCCTTTGAAAGCTTGTTCTTTCATTTTCTAAAGCACTTTTTAGACACTTGTTACATACTGTCCGCCCGGCCGTTGAAACTGAGCACTATGGACTTTGCCCCGGTTTTATGGTTTGAACCCTGAACCAAGAACTAAGAACCATGAACCCTGAACTTGGAACTTAAACCCAGAAACCTTGATAATAAGATAATGGCCATCAAAATACCTGACTACATTGATAAGATTTCCCCTTACGTGGCCGGTAAGCCCATAGACGAGGTGGAGCGTGAATACGGCATATCCGATTCCATAAAGCTGGCATCCAATGAAAATCCATTGGGGCCCTCACCCAAAGCCATGGCTGCCATGCAGTCAGCCGTTTCCAAAGCCCATCGCTACCCCGACGAACCAGGCTATGGGCTGTTGAACCGTTTATCCCTTCATCTTGATATACCGCCGGAGCAGATAATTGTCGGCAACGGGTCCGACGAAATCCTGGGATTACTGTCCACGGCATTGCTGCAGCCTGGGGATGAGGTCATTATTCCGAAACCGTCGTTTTTAATGTACACCATCGTCGCCCAGACCGCCGGAGCCGATCAGGTCCTGGTGCCGTTGAAAGAGATGACCGTCGATCTGGATGGCATCCTTTCCAGGGTTACATCCAAAACGAGATTGATCTTTATTTGCAATCCCAATAATCCCACGGGCACCATTGTGACCCGGAGCGAATTCAAACGGTTCTTGGATGCGCTACCCAATGATGTGGTCGTTGTGGTGGATGAAGCCTACGCCGATTTCGTAAGGGATTCAAGATTTTCCTCGGGCCTTGCCTTTCTGGAGCGTTCAACGCCGGTGGTGACGATGCGAACCTTTTCCAAAGCCTATGGCTTGGCCGGATTGCGCGTGGGGTACGGCGTAATGCCCATTGAGATGGCTGATTTGCTCAATAAGGTCCGCATGCCGTTTAATGTCAATTCCCTGGCCCAAACGGCCGCGGCGGCTGCATTGGATGATGCGGTGTTTTTAAACCAAACCGTCGAATTGGTCCATAAGGGTCTGGACGATTTGTATGCCGAACTGGAAAAGCGCAGGATGCGGTTTTTTCCATCCCAGGCCAATTTTTTTCTCATTGATGTGGCCCGGGATGCCAATGGGGTTTTTGAGGCAATGCTGCGCCAAGGTGTTATTGTACGCAGCATGAAATCCTACGGATATCCACAGTATATTCGCATAAATGTCGGCTTGCCCGAAGAGAACCAGCGATTTTTAACCGCCCTGGACCAGGTACTGAAATGAACTCAAATCGCCCACCCGTTAAATCATTGCTCATTACCATTGACGGTCCGGCCGGCGCAGGAAAAACAACCGTCAGCCGAATGCTGGCCGGCAGATTGGGATACCGTTATATCGATACCGGCGCTTTATACCGGGGCATAGCATTGGCGGTGCAAAATGCCGGAATAGATACCCGTGACGATAACGCACTGGGGGAGCTTTGCCGGGAGATCAAGCTGGATTTCGAATACAGAGGCAATAACCTGCGCTTGATGCTCAATTCGGAAGATGTGAGCGATCAAATAAGATCTCCGCAGATTACGATGATGGCCTCTGCCGTTTCGGCCAGACCCGTGGTACGCAGCTTTTTATTGAATATTCAACGCAGATTGGGTGCTGCCAAAAAAGCGGTTTTTGAGGGGCGCGATATGGGAACGGTTGTCTTCCCGAATGCTGATGTTAAATTCTTCTTAGATGCCGATCCGGGCCTTCGGGCCAAAAGGCGTTATGAGGAACTCAAAGCCAAGAAGGGACAATGTCCCTCAATGGAACAGGTGGAACGGGACATGCTTAAACGCGACAGAGATGACAGCACACGACAGGCGGCACCTTTGAAACCGGCTCCGGATGCCATTCGTATCGACTCTACTTCATTGAGCATCGACCAGGTGGTCGGGGTCCTTATACATCACATATGCGCCGGTAACGACAGTAGTTAGCCTCTACGCAATTCAGGCCTTTTTACGAAACCATCAAGGACCTTGGGATCAAAATCGCGTCTATTTCCTCGCGATGGTGGATAAATATGGCGAATATGCCGAAAATACTTGATATCATTGAAATTGGTGATTTAATTACGGCTCCGACCGTAAAACCAAGCTTCTAATTTCATAACGTGTTAATATCTATAAAAAAATTCACAATATACCCGCTTGAGGTTGAACTTACCGGAGCGTTTATCAAGCGGCTGCTCCCTTTGAAAGCGGTGCCAAATACCGGAAAATCCAAGTTAGATTGAAAATTGTCATTGCATTTTCACTATCCCTTGGATATAGTCTCCCAATTATACTGCTAGCTTTGATCTAGCAATAACAAGGGTTAGGGGGACTTTATATACCGATGAATAGCACCGTTGACAATGAAACCAATCAAACAAAACCAAACCAAGATGATGCATCTCCCATAAGGGATGATGAGACCAAAGACGCGCTCGAGCAACTGGACACCAGCGAAGAAGAAGAATTGCAAACCGAAGAGAGCATGGAAAACCTCATGGACATGTATGAGGAGAGCTTTAAACGGTTTGCCGAGGGCGAAGTTGTAACCGGAAGAATTATCTCCGTTGATAAAGACCATGTACTGGTCGATATTGGTTACAAATCCGAGGGGCAGATCTCCATCAGGGAGTTCAGAGATGAAAACGGCGAAATAAACGCTGCCGTCGACGATAAAGTCGAGGTTATGGTGGAATGGTGGGATGACGAGAACGAAGTTGTCGTCCTGTCGAAAGAGAAGGCTGAGAAAGTCAAGGTCTGGGAAGAAATTAAAAAACGCTATGATGCCGATGAGGCTATACAAGGTACCATCGTGAGCCGTGTAAAAGGTGGATTCTCAGTTGACATCGGCGTCAACGGCTTTTTGCCCGGGTCTCAGGCCGACCTTCGCCCGGTGCGCAACCTTGACGAAATGGTGGGCAAGACCTTCGATTTTAAGATTCTCAAATACAACCGCAAGCGCAGCAACATCGTGCTGTCGCGCCGGGTCATCCTTGAATCCGAACGGGAAGCCAAACGCTCTGCGACGCTGGCATCCATCCATGAAGGCAAAGAGATGACCGGCATTGTCAAAAACATCACCGAGTACGGCGTGTTTGTCGATTTGGGCGGTGTGGACGGCCTGCTGCACATTACCGATATCTCCTGGGGACGCGTCAAACATCCCTCAGAGTTGTTCTCCGTCGGCGATGAGATCAAGGTGAAGGTTTTGAACCTCGATTTGGAGCGGGAACGGGTTTCTTTGGGAATGAAACAGCTGACGCCCGATCCCTGGACCGTGGCTGCGGAAAAATATCCCGTAGGTTCCCGCATCAGCGGCAAGGTGGTCAGTCTGACAGACTATGGTGCTTTCATCGAGTTGGAAGAGGGTATCGAAGGGCTGATCCATGTGTCTGAAATGTCCTGGACACGCAAGATTCGCCATCCCAATAAGGTCGTTTCCGTTGGAGAAGTGGTCGAGGCTTTGGTGCTGGACATCAAGCCCGAAAACCGCCGCATCTCACTGGGTATGAAACAGGCCAGCCCCAATCCATGGGATGTGATCAGCGACAAATACCCGGTGGGTACCACCATCGAGGGCAAGATTAAAAACATCACCGATTTCGGTCTCTTTATCGGCATTGATGAAGGCATTGACGGATTGGTCCACATCTCCGACATTTCATGGACCAAACGCATCAAGCATCCTTCCGAGCTTTACAAAAAGGGTGATCTGGTTCAAGCCATCGTCCTGGAGATCGACAAAGAGAACGAACGCTTTTCATTGGGCGTAAAGCAGCTCCAGGCGGATCCGTGGGAGTCGGTTGCCGAACGCTATGATGTGGGCAAAGAAATTACCGGAACCGTAACCAATGTCACGGACTTCGGTGTCTTCGTGGAATTGGAAGAGGGCATCGAGGGTTTGGTCCATGTTTCCGAAATCAGTAAAGAGAAGATCAAGACACCGGTGGGGATGTACAACATCGGCGATCTGCTGACCGCAAGAGTGATGAATATCAATAGCGACGAGCGTCGCATCGGCCTGTCCATCAAGCGTTTGGACATGGAAGATGATCAGGAGTTGCTCAACGAATATGTGAACAATATGGGGCCGGCAACTTCGAGCTTTGGAGAAATTCTTCGCGAAAACCTTCAGGAGAAGCTTAACGAAGAATAGCTGCTTCCTCAGAATTGATACGTCAACGGCCGGCAGGGGGGTAACCTTGCCGGCCGTTTTTTTTGTCCGACATGGGAAATCTCCGATTCAATAATTTCTGCTATATTTTTCTGCTCTATCCAATGCTGTAATGGCCTGGGCTTTTAAACGCTGAAATTGTTTCTTGTTGTGATCGGTATTATTTTCAATTTTTTCAAGATCATTAATTAAACTGGACAACCCTTTTACATCTTTATTTGAGTTATAAGCGTTATATAAAACGTAATAGGCTTTTATTGAACTTGGTGAAATCGAAATGGCCCGGTTGGCAAAATTTATAGCGTCAGGGTAAAATCGTCTTTTTGAATAAATGTCTGCGAGCAAGGCCCAATCATCATACCTGTTTGAGGTAGTTGCATCTTCCCGGGCAATATATTCATTTAATAATTTTTTGTTTGAATTTAATTCTTTAGTTCTTTTTTTATCTTGATTCAGTTCCCAACCAGGACCATGTGCATTAAATGTTGACAATCCCATTGTTGCCAGGCATAGAACAAAAACTGCTGAAAGGTATTTCAGCTTGTTTGTCAGATTTTGATTTATTATTTTTGTAACTGCATATCCAGCTATAGGAACCAATATAGGCACAAAAGGTAATCGATAACGCTCGTTAACATGAAAAATCAGTATGCTCAGAATGTAGACAGCTGAACTGCCTACGATAAAAAATAAGGCAGGCTCTTTTATTCTGTCTTTAAGGAAAAACAGTCCTATAAAAACCAAAGACATAAACAGTCCATAATCAATAAAAGCGACTATCAATGCAGGACGCTCCCAACGCCAGACACGATATTCTTCGGGGTCGCCATAAGTCATATGCGAAAACATAATGGCAGCTTTTCTGAGTTGTAGTGCAATAAATGATGTTGGTTGTTCTTTCAGGTAATTTAACTTTGTTTGATCCAGTATCGGCTGAGTTCTGCCTTTGTCATGCTTTTCCCGGTTTTTGCCTCGACATATTTTTTACCGTCTATAGCATGTCCAATTAAATTATTTCTAATATTGTTTTTAAATTCTCGATAACCTCCGTCGGAACCAGGAGAATTGCCAAAATATATATTCATCCCAAATGGAGAAAAAAAGTCAGGCTCAATTGAATTGCCTTTATAAGGAGAAATAAAAAACACAAAAAGAACAGCTGACAAAGAAGCAAGTAGAATTTTTATCAATAATAGATTTTGTTTTTCCCTCAAAGAAAAAACGAACGCCATTATTAAAAGAAAAAATACAATGACAGCAGCATTGTTTCTGATTAAACAGGAGAAGCTGTATATGAATGTCGATAGAAAAAGATAATAAAATTTTTTATTACTACCTGAATATTGCACGTAGTGGTCAAAAAAAATGAAAAACCATCTGGGAACCCTGTTATACTGGGGGTTCACCACAAACCTTTCCAATATACAGGAGGTACCCAGATGGTAAATAAGCAAAGACAGTATACAAGGCAAAAGCGCTCCAGTAAAGGGTTTAAAAAGAATCGATCAAAGGCCAGAAAAATCAACGCTTCAACGCAATATGAAACATGTACTGAGCAGTTAAGCCCGTTCGGCGGGCTTTTGGCGCTGATCAAATTTTTGGATCTGATCGATTTTAAACAAATTTTTAACTTCGGCTATCATGCACCAACCCGTCAGCCCAAGCTGGGCCACTACCGTATGGTTGTCGGACTGCTGATGCTACTGTTTATCGGCTTTAATCGGATATGGCACTTTACCTATATACGGCTCGATGCGATGCTCTGCGGATTTTTTCGTTTGCAACGACTTCCGGTTGCCAGCACCTTCTGGCGATACGTTGACAGCATGGGGCTCAATCAGGGTCAATCGCTGATTAAAATCATTAGCAACCTGCGAGAAAGGTTCTGGAAGCAACTCGGCTTGAGCTATTATCGCATCCATATCGATATCGACACCACCGTAGCAACTCTTTACGGCAGACAACAAGGCGGGCGTAAAGGGCACAACACCAAGCATCGCGGCAAAAAAGGCTACCGGCCGGTGTTATGCTTTATTGCCCAAACCCGTGAATATCTGCTCGGCAAGCTGCGTAAAGGCAAATCGATGACCGGCATACAGATCGCCGAGTTTATCCACCAAATCAAGACCCAACTGCCCGGTTGCGTCAAAGAGGTATTACTGCGTGCAGATGGTGAATTTTTAAGCAGTCACAGCGTACAAGCCGCAATTGACTGCGGCTTTGATTTTATCATCGCCAACAAAGGATGCGAACCGCCATTTGATCCGGATTGCTGGTACCGCCCCTTCAAACGCAAGGATTATGAGTTTAACAGTTGCGTTTATCAGCCCGGCGGTTGGCAAGAAAAGAAAATGAAATCAGGAAATCAGGGGACACCATACCTATTGAAATCAAAAATCAGGGGACACCATACCTATTGAAATCAGTAAATCAGTAAATCATAAATCAGGGGACACCATACCTATTTATGAATGAATCGAAATCAAGGGGACACCATTTTATTCTTTTTTGGTTTTCTGCCGGCCTTTTTTGGCTTCAACTGTCGGTTCAAAAGGAATTCAAGTTGATCAAGAAACCTTGGCGCGCAAAGCGGGCGCCCAGTACGTTCATGCTTGTGCATGTCACTGATTTCATCCTCTGTTACTTGAGAACTTAAAAAATCCGCCCACTTCTTTTTCACCAGCCGCAGCATGGGTTTGACGGTCACAAGCCGGTCATCTTTTGCTGAAATATGCGCTGCCGCGCTGCTCCATCTCCATCCCTCTGCGCGTGCTGATAATTTGGCACGAACCGGATTGTTCTCCACGTATCTGACGCATGCCAGAAGATATCTCTCATCCATCACATAGGAGGCAAAACGCCCCTGCCACAGATGACCACGCCAGCCTTGCCGAAAATTGATCATCCGCGTATATCGCCGATGCGCTTCGCCAATGGCAAGGTGCAGACTGTCTTTTTCTGGGGGCACACAAACAAGATGGACGTGGTTGGGCATCAGGCAGTACGCCCACACCACTACGCCATAATGTGAACACCACTCGGCCATCAAGTCAATATAGGCCAGATAATCATCATCCGAAAAAAACGTCGGCTGACGCCGATTCCCTCTCTGGGTTATATGGTGGGGATATCCTGGTGCAACCACTCTGGCGATTCTTGGCATACACGCCTATTTATCAATGCCAGGATAAAAGTCAATAAATAAGTATGGTGTCCCCCGATTTTCCGATTTTAAGATCCCCTCAAATATCCTACGCCCACGAAAGATAGGGACCAAACTGTCTCACGACGCCAATATATAAAATCAGGCAACCCAGCTCACGTACCGCTTTAATTGGCGAACAGCCAAATCCTTGCCCCAGGATGTGATGAGCTGTCTGGACAATAACCGGTTGCAACAACAAAAAAACCCGGAATCGCTGGGCGATTCCGGGTTTAAAAATTTTTCGGCGGCGTCCTACTCTCCCACACAGCTGCCCGTGCAGTACCATCGGCGCAGAAAGGCTTAACTTCCGTGTTCGGGATGGGAACGGGTGTCTCCCTTTCGCCATTGCCACCGAAAACTTAATTTCGGATGTCAATCTGAATCTGGATTACAAGCACCTTCAAGGCCCGACTTATGTCCATTGTTTTGTGGCCAAGCCTCACGACTTATTAGTACCGGTAAGCTAAACACATTGCTGTGCGTACACACCCGGCCTATCAACCTTGTAGTCTTCAAGGAGTCTTTAGGCAACAAATGTTGCGGGATATCTTATCTTGGGGTGGGCTTCCCGCTTAGATGCTTTCAGCGGTTATCCTTTCCGAACATAGCTACCCAGCCATGCCGCTGGTGCGACAACTGGAACACCATTGGTTCGTCCATCCCGGTCCTCTCGTACTAGGGACAGATCCCCTCAAATATCCTACGCCCACGAAAGATAGGGACCAAACTGTCTCACGACGTTTTAAACCCAGCTCACGTACCACTTTAATTGGCGAACAGCCAAACCCTTGGGACCTGCTCCAGCCCCAGGATGTGATGAGCCGACATCG
>JASFER010000076.1:0-22860 GCA_050124755.1 Desulfobacteraceae bacterium | reverse complement strand
CCACACCCTGGATACGGTACTACTTGGCCTATTCCCAGGCAAAGGTGGTTGTCTATTTATCAAACGCATTGACGTTTTTGCCCATTATCACCACTTTCATTATGCGCTTGAGCGTACCCCATTTGCCAACCTGACATATAGACCATTTTCTAATTGGCTAAAAATGCTTGACACAAGGGCTCAATAATTTTATAGGACATATCAGGTCCGGTTTATCCTTATGTTTATACACCCCGCATGAACAAGCAGGGTCTGATGATCGAAATAATGAAAAATCGATCACTTAGCCATTAATCAGGTTTAATTTATGCGACTAACAAGAGCAGGCGAATATGCGGTTCGATGCGTCCTTTACCTATCCATGCAAAAAAAGGGGGTTGTCGCCTCACGCAACGAGATCGCCGATGCCATGGATATCCCACGTGATTTTTTGACCAAGATCGGCCAACAGCTATCCCGGTCCGATATTCTTGAAATCATACAAGGTCCCAAAGGCGGGTTCCGACTTCTGGTGCCGCCGGAAAAATTAAATCTGCTGGATGTGATTGAAACCATGATGGGTGAAATTTTTTTCAACGAGTGTGCGTTGCGACCCGAAACCTGTTCAGAAAGCTGTACCTGCGCGGTTCATACTGTTTGGGTAAAGGCGCGGACCCAGTTCCGGGAAACATTGAGTCAGGCGACGTTTGACCAATTGATCGCGGATGGAAAAGAGTGCGGCGTTTTATTAGGAACAGCGTCTTAAAAGACAGCAAAAGATAGCAGTAGATGGGACGGCCACTTTTTTTGGGGGGGAAAGAAAGTCAACGTGGGATATGAAGAAAGAACCATTATTTAAGATCGTTATTCCGGATTACAAGTACTGGCGGCAGAATATTAAATGCCAGACAGGCTGCCCGGTGGACACCGATTCCAGGGGCTATGTCAGGGCCATTGCCGAGGGCGATTACGAAAAGGCTTACTGGATTGCCCGTATTCCCAACCCGCTGGCCTCCATCTGCGGGCGCATTTGCGGGTCGCCCTGTGAACTGGCCTGTCGCCGGGGGATGGTGGACGCAGCGGTTTCCATCAGGGCGCTGAAACGCTTTGTCACCCAAAAGTACGGCGTCGAGATCTATGGAGACAAAAAAGATTTCGTCCATGCTTTCAAGGAAAGATTCACAGAGAGCGGCACCGGCATTATGGGGATCGCCGCCGATACCTCCAGGCCGGTTTCCATCATCGGCGCCGGGCCGGCCGGCTTGGCTTGCGCCCATGAACTCGCTCTGATGGGCTACAAAGCCGTCATCTATGAAATGGAAAATGTGGCCGGCGGCATGTGCGCCGTGGGCATTCCGCCCTACCGCCTTCCCAGGGATCTGCTCCAGGCGGAAATAGATGCCATCAAGGCCCTCGGTGTGGAAATCAGACTGGGGGTCAAAGTCGGCGAGGATCTCTCGCTGCAGCAGCTTTATGATGAATCCGCCGCCGTCCTCATTGCCGTGGGGGCCAAAAAATCACGCATGATTCCCATTGAAGGGCATGAAAGCACCGGCGTTCTCGGAGGCGTTGACTTTTTGCGGGATGTCTTTACCGGTAAAGAGGTCGCCGTGGGCCGGAAGGTGGTGGTCATCGGCGGCGGCAATGTGGCCTATGATGTGGCCAGGACTTCCATCAGGCTGCAGGGCGTGGAGTCGGTCACGCTGGTCTGTATCGAGAGCTTTGAAGAGATGCTGGCCGACGAAATCGAGATAGAAGAGGGCGCCGAAGAGGGAGTTACCCGAATCAACGGCTATGGGCCCCAGCGCATCAATGCGGATGACAACGGCAATGTGGCCTCCATCACCTTTAAAAAATGCATCGCGGTGTTTGATCAAGAGGGGCGGTTCAACCCCCGATATGATGAATCGGATTTGATGAAACTGTCGGCGGATACCATTTTCTTTTCCATCGGCCAGGCCTATGACCTTTCCTTCCTGGATAATGTGAAGCTTGATATCGAAAGGACGGATAAGGGCATGATCCGGGTCGAAACCGATACGGTTTCCACTTCGCTGCCGGGTCTGTTTGTGGCCGGCGACGTCGCCCATGGGCCCAGACTTGTTATCGATGCCGTTGCCAACGGCAAGCAATGCGCCCGGGCCATTCATGAGCATATCAGTTCAACCCGTCTGGAGCTGCAAGCGTCCGAGGATCATACACCCCGCTACGAGAGGGAAGTTGCCGAGAATGATGTCGCCCACCCGTACGACTATGAAAAAATCAGAAGAAAAGGGGTGCCGGCAGCCCCGGTGGAGGAGCGCGTTTCCGACATCGGCCAACTGGTCGAAAAGGGCTTTGACCCGGAGATGGCCCACGAGCAGGGCGGCAGATGCCTTAACTGTGCGGTCAACACCATCTTCAACGGTGATCGCTGCATCCTTTGCGGCGGATGCGCCGATGTCTGCCCCGAATATTGCTTGAGGCTGGTCAGTCTTGAAAACATGGCCGGCAACGATGCGCTGACAACCCTTTATAAACAGAGATACGGCAAGGATCCTGAAACCAATACTGAAACCGGGGGATCGGCCATTATCAAGGATGAAGAGCGGTGCATCCGGTGTGGCCTCTGTGCCAAGCGGTGCCCCGTAGATGCCATAACGATGGAGAGATTTGTGTGTAAGGAGGCCTATAAATGACGACTCAAACCGTCGATGAAAAAGGAGATACCCGGCGTGACTTTCTTGGAAAGACATCATTGCTCATCACCGGCCTGGCATCCTTAGGCGCTGTGGGAACCTGCCTGAGATTGATCAAGCCCAATGTGCGCTACGAGGAGCCGTCGCGGTTCAAAATCGGTAAAGCGGAACAGTTTCCTGAGGGAACCGTTAAGAATCTGGTGGATAAAAGGGTCGTTATTTTTTCGGACAGCGACGGCATCTATGCCATATCCAGCATTTGCACCCACCTGGGTTGCACGGTCACGCCTGTTGAATGGGGGTTTCAGTGTCCCTGCCACGGGTCAAAATACACCTTGGACGGCAAGGTCATTGCCGGTCCGGCGCCTCGACCCCTGGAGTGGCATGAGATCCGTCAGCTGGAGGACGGAACATTGGCCGTAGACACGGCAAAGACCGTGCCCATCGGCACCAAGTATATCTTTGCCAAAAGCGACAAAGCTATGAAACAGACCGTTGCCTAACACGACAAAGCAATTGAGCGGACACCTATGATGAATGACGTGAATGAATCGGGACTGGCCAAGTTTAAAACGAATCTGATCTCCCTGAAGGATTCTTTTCTGGAATCTTTTTTAAGAAGCGGCAAGCTCACATCCGACAAATCCCGGGCTGCCGTAATGTTCAACAATTTTTTTCTCCACATTCAGGGGGTCAAAACACACCTCAACAGCCTGCGTCCCAACTATACTTTCGGCCTGGGGCTTATTTCTCTTTTTCTGCTCCTCATCGCCTTTGCTTCCGGTATCTTTCTGATGGTGTACTATAGCCCATCCACTTCCAATGCCTTCAACACGGTGAAGGATATCAATTTTGTGGTCAGCGGCGGCAAATTCATGCGCAATCTCCACAAATGGGCCGGCGAGGCGATGATCATCGCTGTCTTTCTCCACATGGCCAGGGTTTTTTTCACCGGCTCTTACGCCAAGGGGCGACAGTTCAACTGGGTGATCGGTATTGGTCTGCTGGTGCTCACCTGCGTTCTCAACCTGACCGGCTACATGCTGCCCTGGGATCAGCTTTCTTACTGGGCCATTGTGATCGTCTCCAATATCATGAATTCACCCAAGGAGATCACCGATATTCTGGGGATCACCCAATATTTTGATATCGGCGGTTTTCAGAAAGAACTCTTCCTCGGTGGTCTCAATCCCGGCCAGGAATCCCTTACCAGGGTGTATCTTTTACACGTCATCCTGCTGCCGGCATTCATCTTGGGGGTGCTGGGGATTCATTTCTGGAGGATCCGCAAAGACGGCGGTCTGACCCGGCCGGAAAACTTCGAGCCGCAGGACAAGGATGCTTCTTTTGCCCGCTCCCCTGGTAAAAAAGGCGGCATTTTCCCAACCTACAAGACTTACGGGCTCATGGAGCTCGCCCGCGGCCGGACCCCGGCGGTGGACAACGATGTGGAAAACACCGTCTTGAGCTGGCCCAACCTGCTCATCGCCGAACTGGCCGTATTCATGCTGACCCTGGCGGGGATCCTGGTCTATGCCTATTACGTGGATGCGCCCTTGAAGGAGTTGGCCAATGCAACCCTTCCGGAGAACCCGGCCAAGGCGCCGTGGTATTTTCTCGGCTTTCAGGAGTTGGTTTCCTACTCCGCTTTTATGGGGGGCATCGTACTGCCCACCATGGGGGTGGTCGGCCTGTTGCTCATCCCCTATCTCGACCGTGAAGAACATAACGTGGGGGTCTGGTTTACCAATAAACAGGGCGTTTGGGTTACAGTACAATCGGCCGTGCTGGCAAGCGCAGGCCTGATCGGCGTTCTCGCCTTTTCCATCAATTTCGGCTGGTTCAGAAACTGGTGGCCCGATATCCCCCAACTGTGGATCGTCCTGATCAATCCCGGCAGCCTCTGGGTCGGCTTTCTCATGGCCTGGTCACTATATATGATCAAAAAAACCGGTTCAACGCGGATGGGTGCCATCGCCCTGTTCACTATGGCCATGGTGACCTATGTCATTCTCACTTACACCGGAACGGAGTTGAGGGGGCCGAACTGGGACTTCTACTGGTCGAAAAGCCAGTGGCCGTTGCATTGATAATCACTGAGGGTCGTGGAATTGAATTCTTCCGATACTATCAGCTTAGCCAATTGAAATAGGTGTTAAAACATGCACAGCAGATTCTATTTGTCATTAATGCTCATCTCGGCGCTGTTGATCCTTGCTTATACGGGATTGGCCGTCAACCGGGAACTGTCCAACGAATGGCATCGGCATCAGTCCCAATACAAAGCGTTTTTGGTCAAAAATGCGAAGAGTGACGTCGACCGGAAAAGGGCGGAAGGGATTGAGACCGGGAATATCCGGCAGATCTTTTTGCCGAGTTTGAACAAGGCCGATCGCTGCATGAGCTGCCACATGGGGCTGGAGAACCCGATGATGGCACAAGGCGAGCTGCCCTACAAACAGCACAGCGGCAACTTTCTGCAGACCCATTCGGTTGCCAAATTCGGCTGCACGGTCTGCCACTTCGGCCAGGGCCGGGCCACCAATATGAAAGAGGCCCATGGCCTGGGACATACCTTTTGGGATTATCCCATTATCCCCCACGAGTATATCCAATCGTCCTGTGCTATCTGCCATGACTACAAGATGTTGGAGGAGGAAGGCATGCACACGGTGGTCAAGGGCGAGCGGCTCTTCCGTGAAAAAGGCTGCCTTGGCTGTCATAAGCTCAAGGGGGTCGGCGGAGATCTCGGCGCGGCCCTGGACGGCGTTGCTTCCAGGCCCCTGCTCTACTTTCCCATGACCCATGTGATCGGCGACAGGACCGCCTACAACTGGCAAAAGCAGCATTTTGACGATCCGCAGGCCATTGTGGATAACAGTGAAATGAAGGTCTCCCTCACCGAGGAAGAGGCCGAACAGCTCACCACCTTCATGTTCACGCTCCGGAAAGAGGAGATGCCTTCCAGTTATAAATTGATCAAAAATATCATCCCTAAAGCAACGGACGGTGCCTCCCTCTATACGATGTATTGCAGCGGCTGTCACGGTACGGGGCAACAGTCCATCTACGACGAAGTGCTGGACCGGACCATCCCGGCCATTACCAACCCCGCCTTTCTGACACTGATCGATGATTTTTCCCTGAAATCCATTATCGATGAGGGACGTGGCGGAACCCAGATGACCGCATGGAAGGACACCGCATCCGGTCTCAAAAAAGAGGAGCTGGAACAGATCATCGATTATGTCGCCAAGAACCGGCCGCCCCAGATCGCCGGGCCGTTTGATTACGACGCAAAAAATCGTGATATTGCCCGCGGCAAGACCGTGTACGAGCAGCGGTGCAACTTTTGCCACGGTGACGACGGCAAAGGCGGCGGCCGAAAGCTCGGCATCAACTTAAGGAACCCGACGGTGCAAAATCTGCTTAAACCCGAGTTGCTCGCACGAACGGTCCTGCACGGCAGAAAAGGGACGCCCATGCCGTCATTCGGGACCGAGGGCGAAGGGTTGAGCAACCGGGAAATTGCCGATGTCGTCGCCTATGTGAAGACGTTGAGCAAGAAAAAGATTCAGTAAACCCGACCGTTGGCGGCGTTCGGGGGACGGGTCGTATTTTGACGACAATAGAAAAGACTCCCGAACCTGCGAACGCTTATGCGGGATTAAATTCAGTAATGGAGGAATATAAGTGAATCTGTTCAAACCATGGGCTCTGTTTCCGGCTCTCGTGCTGCTTGTATTGCTGACGCCTCCTTTTGCCGTGGCTCAGGATGATGACGATGCCGCCTACGAAGCACTGCTGGAAAAGGGAAAGCAGTATTACAATATCAACTGCCGGATCTGCCACGGCGAAAAAGGCGACGGCAAGGGCTTTGTGGACGTCATCCGTTACGCTGAACAAAACGGCCGGGTGATCGAAACCTTCCCCCGGGATTTCACCTTCGGAACCTTTAAGTTCCGGAGCGCTTCAACCGGCTGTCTGCCGAGCCCGGAAGATCTGCAGCGGACCATTAAAGAAGGTATCGACCGATCCTTTATGCCACCCCAGGAAAAGATCAGTGACGAGGAGCTGCGGGGCGTCACGGAGTATGTGATGACGTTTTCAGACCGGTTTGAGGAGGAAGATCTGTGTGATCAGATCACCGCCGTAATACCGGAATATCTGGGCAGCCCCAAGTCCATCGATAAAGGCAAAGAGGTGTACAAGCGCATGAAATGCTTTGACTGCCATGGCGATGACGGCAAGGGGAACGGACCCAAAGCCAATGATATCAAAGATGATTG
The DNA here is from genome assembly GCA_050124755.1 of Desulfobacteraceae bacterium. Taxonomy (GTDB): domain Bacteria; phylum Desulfobacterota; class Desulfobacteria; order Desulfobacterales; family Desulfosarcinaceae; genus JARRKU01. The sequence goes on along the minus strand of JASFER010000076.1, from coordinate 15,914 downwards.
GGGCAAAAAGATCCTGCCCTTCAATTTCGTCGCCGGAAACCTCAAAAGGGGCTCATCGGCCGAAAATATTTACATGACCTTTACAACCGGTCTGGACGGCTCGGGAATGCCCTCATATGAAGATTCACTGACCGAAGAAGAGCGTTGGCACATCGTCTCCTTTACCATGAAGCTGATGGGATTGGCTGGGGAGGAAACCAAAGGTCATTAGTGCCGACTTGACGGATGAGAGGTTGCACGCGGTTATCAGTTACTGGAAAGTGTTATTGTTCAATCGAAAGGAGGACAAAATGAAACGGTGGCTACTGTTGATTCTGGTTTTAACCCTTATTTTGCCGGCGAGCGCATTTGCCAAGCGAAAGAAATATGAGGTGGTGGATGTGGTGGACGGGGGGTCCATCGTGGGCACCATCAAGGCCGCTGAAAAGGTCGCCGATCCGGTGGAAAAAATCGAGACCACGGTCCCTGAGGAGCAAAAATTGTGCGGCAGTGAATTTAAAATGGATAAATACATCATTTCCGCAGATTTGGGCGTCAAGAACGTCATTGTGGCCCTTCAAAAGGTCACCAAGGGCAAGGCCATGCCCAAGCAGGATCTGTTCCTTGACAACAAGGGGTGCCAGTTTCATCCGCTGGTGGGCGTTGCTTTTAAGGGGTCGCAGTTTGTGATCCATAACGCCGACCCGATTTTTCACAATACTTCCCTGGGATTGATTATGAAGGACAAGCGCAGCACGGTCTACAATCTGGCGTTGCCCACCCAGGACATGACCATTAAAAAACCGGTGCGTCGCACCGGTCTGCACAGCGTCAAGTGCGATTCCCATAAATGGATGCGGGCATACGTCTATGCCGCCAAGAATCCCTATGTGGCGGTGACCGATGCCAATGGCAAGTTTGAGATAGCGGACATCCTGCCCGGTAAATACGAGGTGATGGTTTGGCATGAGGGCTTTGGGGAAGTCGTCAAAACAGTTGAAGTGAAACCGGGGCAGGCCACAACCATGGACCACACCTTTGCCAAACAGTAGACTGGACGGCCAAGAAAGGAGCGAGAAATGAGATTCCACAAAAGAAGGAAGGCGGTTTTCCGAGCGGGTCTGACTGCTGTATTCCTGTTGTTTGGCGTTGCTGTTGTAAACACGCAGGCCGTAGATGCAGGCGAGGCTGAGGGGAAACAACTATTTCAAGCCAACTGCGCCGAGTGCCATGGCGATAAGGGTGACAGCAAGGGATTTGTCTGTTTCAGCACCAAAGTGGAAAAGAGCGGCAGACAGATCGTCACCTACGCCAGGGACTTCACGGCCGGTGTTTTCAAGTTTCGGACCACCTCAACCGGTTGCCTGCCGCTCGAGGAGGACCTTCAGGACACTTTAAAAATGGGCATCGCCCCTTCATTTATGCCTTCGTTTCAGGACCTGTCTCTCCAGCAAACAGCGGATGTGCTGGCTCATGTGATGTCTTTCTCGGAGCGCTGGGAAGAAGAGGATCCTTGTGATCCGATCCCCATTGTGAAGCCTTACTATGTAGGGACTCCGGCGTCGGTCAAGAGGGGCGAGGAGGTTTATAAGCAAATGAAGTGCTGGGAGTGCCACGGCGACACCGGCAAAGGTGACGGCACCAAGTCCCATGAACTGAAGGATGATTTCGGCCGAAAGATCGTTCCCTTTGATTTCACCACCGGAGAGCTGAAAAGGGGCACATCCCCCGAAGCCATTTACATCACCTTCACCTCCGGACTGGACGGCACGGGTATGGCTTCTTTTGAGGACAGCCTGAGTGAGGAGGACAGGTGGCATCTGGTTTCACATACGCTGAAGCTGATGGGCCGGTAGATTAGAAATGTCGAGGATAAACGAAAAAGGAGAAATGAAAATGAAGAAGCGGCGCTTGTTGAAGACTTGGTTGAATTCGGCCGTGCTCTGCTTGTCCGCATTTCTTGTTGCACCGGCTTTCCTGGGAGACGGCACGGCTTGCGCGGCCGACGTTGACGGACAAGCGGTGTATACAATGCACTGTATCGGCTGCCATGGCGAAAAAGGCGACGGCAAAGGCGAGGTGGCCGCCGACTTTGTTGTGAAACCCCGGGATTTCACGTTGGGCAGGTTCAAATTCAGCACCACCGAAAGAAATTCCCTGCCCACCGATGAGGATCTGAAAAATACGATCAGCAACGGACTGCCCACGTCGGCCATGCCCAACTACCGGCTGCTCGATGATGCGTCCAAGGATGCGGTGATCGCCTATATCAAAACCCTTTCCGAAAGGTGGCAGACAGAGCAGGCCCAACCCAAATACAAACCGGCCAGCACCCCGGATTATGTCGGCACCCCCGGATCCGTTACAAAAGGCGAAAAGCTCTTTATCGCGAGATGCCTGATGTGTCACGGAACGAAAGAGGAACAGCCGGATGTGGTCTTTTCACTGCAATGGCAAGGCGCAGAGGCGTGCAGTGACGTCATCCGGCCCGCCGTTTTCAGTCACGGAATCATCAAAAGGGGCCAGAAAGTTGAGGATATTTATATGTCCATAACCGCCGGGGTCGGGGGGTCTCCGATGCTGGCCTGGGGAGAGATGCTCAGTGTGCAAGACCGGTGGCATCTGACCTCATATATCCTGAACGATATGGGCAAGCTGGGAGGTGAAAAATGATGTCAAATGAAAACAACGGTCTCGTCAATTATGCCCTCGTGAAGTTTCATATATTCTTCGCGATGACCTATCTGGTCATTGTCATGCTGATGGGGCTGATCTATTCTTTGCAGCTTCTGCAACTGAACTTCCTGCCAGAGGTGTTCTGGCTTTCGCCCGGCAGGCTGCGCATGATTCATACCAATGGTGCCGTATACGGGTTTATCACCAACGGCTTTTGCGCCGGCATGTACTGGGCCATTCCCAGGCTTTGCGGCTACAGGGTATTGAATGAAAAGATCATCGGCTGGTTTTTAGCCATTGCCTTGCAGGTTGCGGTGTTGGGAACCGTGGTTATGATCCTGTTTCTTGGCATGGCTCAGGCCATCGAATGGGGTGAGACGCCCGCAATTCTTGATCCTATTATTACAGCCTGGCTGGTGGTCCTGGCGATACAGTTTATTCCGCCGATTTTCAAGGCCGGCAGGGATCGACCCCTGTTTGCCGCCAACTGGTATCTGATTATCGGGCTGGTCTGGGTGATCATGGTCTATTTCATGGGCAACTTTATACCGGAATACTTTATTCCAGGCGTTGCCGGCGCGGCGGTTACCGGCACCTGGATCCATGACGCGGTGGGGCTCTATGTTACCCCCATCGGCTGGGGTTTGATGTACTATTTTGTCCCGGTTATGCTTAAAAAGCCCATCTGGAGCCATGCCCTTTCTCTGCTCGGTTTCTGGGGGTTGGCCTTCTTTTATCCGCTGCAGGGAGTCCACCACTATCTGTGGAGTCCCATTCCCATGTATGCCCAGTACGCCGCCGTTATCTGTACGGTTGTCCTTGAGTTGGCCGTTATCACGGTTATCGTCAACTTCCTGATGACCCTGCGCGGAGATGCCGATCAGATGAAGACCAGTATTCCCATCCGCTGGGTGTTCGTCGGCACCATCAACTACGCCATCACCTGTCTGCAGTGCGCCTTCCACGTTCTGTTGACCACCCAGAAGGTGATCCACTTCACCGACTGGGTGCCGGGTCACGCCCACCTGATCATGTACGGAACCTTCGGGTTCTGGCTCATGGGCTTTTTCTCCTATCTGTGGCCCAAGGTCTTCGGCAAAGAATCTTATTCCAAGAAACTGGAAGAGTGGGCCTTCTGGTGCGTTGCCATCGGTATGGCCACCATGTGGGGCGATCTTCTGGCCGCTGGACTGTTAGAGGGCTTTAACTGGTGGGGTATGACGCATTTCATGGATGTTGTCCGAAGTGCCGTTCCCTTCTGGTTCGTTAGAACCCTTACCGGTGTGGCCATCTTCAGCGGTATTCTCTGTTTCGTCGCCAATATGGTATTGACCATAACCAGGGGCAAAGGGGCCGCGGCGACCCCGGAACTGCAGCCGTCAGGAGGTGTCGCATGAGTAACGGTAAAGGACCAATACATGAGCGCTTTGCTCTCATTTTCTTGTTTGTCGGATTTGGGTTGTTCGCTTTTGGAACCTTCTGGCAGGCGGTATCCCCATGGTTGTCCATGAGGCATATCCCTTATAAGAAGATGGAAGAAATCGCCAAGGACATTCCGCCTGAATTTGCAATGCTGGCCCGTGATTATCCTCAGGCGTTTAAAAAGTATTACGGTGAATATGGTGAGGCGGCTTTCAAGGATGCCCTTGTGACCGCAAAAAGGGTTTACATGGGAGAGGCATGCTGGCATTGCCATTCCCAATATGTGCGGCCGGTTTCCAAGGAGGAGGAGCGCTACGGCATGGTGTCCTGGCCCTCAGAGTACCAGAACGCCATGCATTTGCCTCAGCTGCTGGGTACCAGACGGGTGGGGCTTGATCTGACCAGGGAATCCGGGGTGCATTCCAATGATTGGCATGTCGCCCATTTCAGGAATGCCATAGGCGTGACACCAGATTCAGTCATGCCCAATTATCCATGGTTTTTTGATGCTGATGGCACGCCCAACAAGAAAGGACTGGGCATGATCGCTTATATGCAATGGCTTGGCCATTGGGCTAATCCTAAGGGCTATTATAAGTTAAGTGCCAAGAAGTAGGAGAATCCGATGACATTGAGAGACAAAATAATCACCTTTATCATGATATTCGTTGTCATTCTCCCCGGCGGTATCAGCTTCATCGCCAAGATGGTTGCCTACAGTAAGGTTGAGCTGGTAGAAGATGGAATGGCGGGGTTCGCCCTGCCGTTCATCAATTACATCTTTGTCGCCCTGGGGTTTGTGGCATTGTTTACCTGGGCCTTTTTCATGGGCCATTTCCGGGATATTGAGCAACCCTCATATGACATGCTCAATCGGGAGATGTCCTTTGACGACTGTGACCCTGAACTCAAAGAAAAAGGAAAATTCGGATATGGAACAACAACCAGTGTCTAAGTATCTTGATTATTCCGGAGGCAAGGGATATGTGTGGGTCGCCTTTATCATTATCGTGGCGGTCGTCTTTATCGTGTCGTATTACACAAAGTATCATGTGCCCGAATACGCCCTGTGGAAAGTTAAAAATCCCGATGCAGATAAAATAATATGGCAGACCGAACGGGGTCTAAATCCCAACCTGAACGAATAGGCTGTTATCAATGCGGCCTGCCGGTTACCAGGAGCAGTCGGCGTTATGAGATAGACGGTGTCAAAGCCTCTTTCTGTTGCACCGGCTGCTACCTGATCCAAAAATTAACCGGTACCAGCGGAGAAGAGGGCATCAGTCAGGTTTTGCTTGGCAAATTTGGTTTAGGCCTGGCCCTCTCCATGAATGTTTTGTTTATGAGCATGCCGCTTCATGTCGAAGCGGCAAGCTCATCGACGATTGTTATTCCGGCGTCTCTGGCTGTCGCACTGAAATATCTTCTGTTCTTTTTCTCCATTCCCATCATGCTTGTTCTCGGCATCCCCATTGCCAAGTCATCCGTTGATTCCTTGAGGGCCCGGGAGGTAGGCACCGAAGCGCTTATTTTAATTGGTGCTGTGGCCGCTTTCGCCATATCGGTAAAGTCAACGCTGGCCGGTGTGGGAGAGGTCTATTTTGAGACCGCCACCATGATCCTGACCCTCTTTACCTTGGGCCGATATATCGATTCAAAGGCAAAATGGCGCGCCTCGGAATCCATCAAGGGGTTATCTTCCCTTGTACCCAGCCAGGTGATCCGGATTTCACCGGACGGTACCAAAGAAAGTGTCAGTGCTGATGATATCGCTGTTGGAGACAAGGTTCTGCTGCGGCCGGGCGAGCGTATCCCCCTTGACGGCACGGTGGTCTCGGGCCAAGGTTCGGTTGACGAGTCCTTTTTAAGCGGCGAATCCAAACCGGTGCTGAAAAAAGAAAAAATGGAAGTTTTCGCCGGTTCCATCAACCTGGATGGTACCTTGATCCTGGAAATCCGGAAACCGGCCGAAGAGTTTCTGGTCAAGAAAATTGAAAAATTGATGGAGAAAATCAGGGCCAATCCTTCGACCATAAACCGGATCGCCGATCGTCTGGCGGCCTGGTTTATTCCGGTGATTGCAACCATCGGTTTGACGGTTTTCGCCTACTGGGCGTACAAGGGCCAACCTTCCACCGGGATCATGCGTATGCTGGCCATATTGCTCATATCCTGTCCCTGTGCCTTCGGAATTGCCGCACCAATGGCCATTTGGCGCGGGCTGGGGCTGGCCGCCCAAAAGGGCGCCATCATCATGGGCGCTGATATTCTGGAAGGGCTGGCTAAAGTAAAAACAATCTTTTTTGACAAGACCGGCACCCTGACGACGGACACCCCGGCCATAACCGCGATTATTACCGGAGAAGGGCGCGGGGAAGATGAACTGCTGACAATTGCCGCGGCCCTTGATTCGCACTCGACCCATCCCCTGGCCAAGTCGCTGGTGGAAGAAGCCGACCGGCGGGGGCTAAAGCCGTTGGAGACATTGGAAATAAAGAGCATGCCCGGTTTCGGCATCCAGGGGTTGATAAACCATAAAACATATCACCTGGGCTCGAGAAGTTGGATAAAATCTCTGGCCCGGCAGCCGGACGCGGAACTGTTGACAAGCGAAGCCCCGGGCGGCGAAAGCTCCGGCATGGCTTTCCTGCTGGAGGAAGGCAAAGTCGTCGGCGCATTCATTTTCAGCCAGGCCATAAGAGAAGGAGCGGCTGAAGCCCTGGAGGCCATCAAAAAGCTGGGAATCAGGACGGTCATCCTCACCGGCGACGACGAGAAGGGCGCTCTGGGCGTCAAGCGCAGGCTCAAGCCCGACGTGATAAAATGGCGGCTTTTTCCTGCCGACAAAGCCAAAGAGATACGCGCTGAAGAGAAGGAAAAAATTACGGCGATGGTAGGCGACGGCGTTAATGATGCCCCTGCCCTGGAAGCGGCCCATATCGGCATCGCCATGGGTTGCGGCACCGAACTCACCAGGGAATCGGCCAAGGTAAACCTTCTGGGGGACGATCTGAGGATGATTCCTTTTCTGATCAATCTGTCCAGGAAGGTGCGGGGGAAAGTGATGGTCAATTTTATCTGGGCCTTCTCCTATAATTTGATCGGCATATTCCTGGCGGTAAGCGGTGCCATTACGCCGCTTTTTGCGGTAATGGCCATGATCCTATCCAGTCTGATGGTCATCGGAAACACCCTGCGAAGGCTTTAAAAATGGAAAACATGAAAAAGAAGAAATCTAAATATGAATACTTGCTTGTATTTGTTTTGATTTTCATTCTGGTCATATTTGCATTGCGAATTGCCCATATCCTTCAGGCCTCCTGCAATGGTTGCGGCGCAAGCTGCCCGGTTACGGGCATGCATGGCAAGAAGTAAAACCGGTGGAGAACAACAATGGAATTTAAGATGAACTCGACCGTGTGCCCTACTTGTGGTTTGTGGGGGAGTATGTTACTTTCCATTTATGTGCATATGCGCAAAATGGTAGTGTAATGTTATTCGAACACTCAAATAAAAGAAACACTCATGACTTTTCAGACAGCGAGACGAACCACCCAGATTGCTACCTTGATGATATTGTGCGCCATTCCGGTCTTTAATATTTTCCGGTTTGACGTCACCAATTTGGAATTATATCTTTTCCGGCAATTATGGTCATTTGCGCCCAGGGGCGATTATGTCTCGGGTGCGGGCGGTGACGCCGTGAACTTTGTTTTCAAGGCGGTGTTGCCGGCTTGGTTCCTTCTGCTCAGCGTGCCGCTCTGGGGGCTTGTAATTGGTCGATTGGCATGCGGCTGGTTCTGTCCCATGGGAGCGATGCTGGAGGCCGGTGATTTTTTTGCCCGGAACATCAAACGGATCGTCAAGGGAGGGGCGAACATTATTCGCGGCCTGGGCACCATCGTGCTGCTTGTGATCTGTCTGCTGACAATCGGTGTGTTTCTGTCGGGTTACTTTATCAGACCCGCGGAGATTCTGCAGCAGATCACTACGCTTAAGTTGAGGCCTTTCCTGCTGGCGACGACTTGCGCCAACGCGGCCGTGATTTTTATCGCTTACACTTTTCTGCGGCGTCTTTTCTGCAGTTATGTCTGTCTCGGCGCCATATTTCAGATGCTTCCGGCCGTGGCCAGCCCCATATCCTTCCGGGTGAGGTTTGACCGCAAACGGGCCGGACGCTGTACCAACTGCAAGGCGTGTGAAAAAGAATGTTTTATGGGCATCAGGCCCAGGGCCATGAAAAAAGTAGACCCTAAATGCGTTGCCTGCGGCAATTGCATAACCGCCTGCACCCAAGCGCTCGGTAAAAAGGACAAGTTGTTCGATTACGGATTTGGTAAGATTAAGCATAAGTAATGGATAGCGAAAAAAAACAAAGGGAAATGAAGCGGTTTAAAATCCTGATGCTTGTGGTGGCGGCCTTCGCCGCCATGTTTCCCATTTATCAATGCGCCCAGGCTATTCTAAATTTTTAGAGGTAATTATCATGACCATACAAGAGCTACTGAGAGTTGATGAGATTATGAAGGTGCCGGGATATGTCGTTTTTATCCTGTCGATCATTGTTGTGTCCGCTGTAACGCCACTGCTGTTCAGCAAAGGGAAAATGAAAATCTCCTGGTGGGACTACGCCTTTCCCGTTCTCGGTCCTCTGCTATGGTTTGTTCTATCCTGGTTTCACGTGGGCAGCGATATCAGCAATAATAATTTCCTTCTGGAGATGTTTGGAGTGCTGATGGTTTCCATAACCGTTCCCTGGGTTCGCTTTGCGATTATGTATTTGAAATCAAAATCGGTGCCCGCGATCTCATTTATGCTGACCTTGGCGCCGATGGCTACGGCCCTCCTTTTGCGGTTGACAACATCCACGCTGCCGGATTAAAAATCCACCAGCCTGATTGTACGAATATGAGGCGCTGGTGAAAGCGAATACCATAATGCTGCAGCTTTAACATCCGCGCCAGGAGGAGCCAAAGGTGCTTTTGTTCCAGAAAACCTTTGATATTATAGCGATTCTGACCGTCATTACCATATCGACCGTCGTTTCTTTGATGTACAGCAAAAAGCAAATGAAAATAACCTGGTGGGATTATGCCTTCCCTTATCTGGGGGTCCCTTTCTGGTATATCCTGCGCGAATGCGGTGTGGGAGGTGAGGCGAGCAGTTCCAATTTTATGGTTGAGATGTTTGCCATCCTGCTCTGTTCCGTATCCGCTCCATGGCTGCGGTTTTCCCTGACCTTTGTCAGGGGGCGGGTAGTGGGCTGGATTTCAATGCTCTTGACGGTATCGCCGCTGGCCGTGGCGGCATTTGTGCGGTTGGTTACGCCGGTATTGCCTTCATAAGGGATACCATAGGGGTACCATTTCCGGGGAGACAATCGCATGTTTGCTACTCCCGTCGAATTTTCCGGTCTGGCATCAGAGAAAAATTGTGTTTGATTCCTTTGAGTTGAACACAAGCAGAGTTTAGCGGCAACGTGGCACAAACAATGCATAAGAAAGAACAATTAAAGTAGCCAAGGATTGCGCTCATATTCAAGTCGAGAGGCTATGGATGTTGTTATGTTTACACAGGTACAGTTTGTGGCGGCTACCGTGAACCAAACGCGTTGCCTGCGCAGTCCAATGATAAGCACTGGGTCATGAAAAGAGTGTGGCATGTTACGGTTTCTGCTGATATTCTTTGCCCTTGCCACTGCGCTTTTTAGCATACTGGTATTCCAAAGCGGGAGAAATAAGGCTACTTTTTTCGCAGAGCCCCGGCCGGCATTATCGCCGCAGGAGAATGGGGCATTCATGCCCAATGACAGGGTCGGGTTAACCATTACCCCGCAGCCTATTCGGGCCATGAAACCTCTCCATTTTCAAGTCATTGTGAAGGATGATGGGGAGCCGCAGTCCGTCATGGTTGATTTGTCCATGCCCGGCATGTATATGGGGATAAATCAGGTCACTATGAAAAAAAGCCGCCCCGGTGTTTACGAAGGGGTGGGCATTATCCCGATCTGTCCCACCGGACTGACACTGTGGCAGGCCAGCGTTTTCATCGACAATCAGGTGGCAGGTGACTTTTTCTTCGATGTTCAATACTGATTCGGTCTATTTTTTGATGTTCACCTCAGGCTTTCTCGGAGGATTCGGTCACTGTATCGGCATGTGCGGCCCCATCGTCGCATCCTATTGCATGACCGTCAAAAGCAGGGGGCTGCTGGCCCATTTGTTGTTCAATTACGGCAGAGTCACCACATATACCATTCTGGGCGGCATCATGGGTGTCACCGGGTCATTTCTCACGACGGTGACGCATATTCAGGCGTTTCAAAAGGGGATCATGCTGTTTGCCGGTATTGTCATCATTCTGATGGGGCTCGGCCTGGCCGGATGGCTTCCCTTGGGATGGGTGTCCGAGCGCAGAAACCAGACGCTGTCGGCGCCGTCCTTATTTTTTATCAATAAAATGAGGAGCATCTTTTCCGGCAACCTGCCAAGCGGAGCATTCTATCCAATGGGTCTGGCCACGGGCCTTATCCCCTGCGGACTGGTTTATACCGCTTTGATCACCGCCGCCCGAGCCGCAATGGAAACACCGAACCATATTGTCGGCGGACTCAAAGGCATGCTGATGATGTTTCTATTCGGTATCGGCACCTTGCCGGCATTGATGCTGTTCGCCAAGATTGTCAATGTCATCGGCATAAAAATGAGGTCCAGGCTCTACAAGCTGTCGGCTGTGGTGATGATGGCGATGGGTGTCCTGTTTCTCGTGAGGGTTGGAAATCTATAGGAGGAATACCAATGCTGAAGAAAATACGCTTGCTGGTGCTCGTTTTGCTCATCCATGCCGCTCTTATGCAGGGGGTGGTATGGGCAAAAGAATATATCGTTCCCAAACCCAAAGACAAATGCCCGGTCTGTGGCATGTTTGTGGCCAAATATCAGAAATGGGTTGCCGAAATTGTATTTAAGGACGGCAGCTACGAAGTTTTCGACGGCTGCAAGGACATGTTCAAATACTACTTCAACATGGCGAAGTATACAAAGAAAAAGAGCCGGGACGATATCGCCGAAATATATGTCACCGAGTATTACACGCTGAAGATCCACAAAGCGTCGGATGTCTTGTTTGTTGTCGGCAGTGATGTCCTCGGGCCGATGGGGCATGAGCTTATTCCTGTGAAAGGAGAGGACGAGGTCAAGATATTCCAGATAGGTCACGGCGGCGATAAAGTGTTTCGGTTTGACGAGATTCGCGCAACCGATATTCCCAAATGAAACATAAAATATTCATAGGGCTTATCCTGGTGGAGATAGCGGTCATCTCGATCCTGCTGTTGTCGGGACAGGCCGGCATCCGGGCGCGACAACCGCAACGCGAGGCCAAACGAATGATGGTCGACCGGCTGATGCTGACCGATTTCGCCCTCTGGACCGAGGCGCGCTACACCCGAAATCCTTCCCAGGCAGATCTGTTTACCCCTTTTCAGGACTATCCTTCCGCCATCGAGCACTTTCCGGCCGGTTCGATCATGGCGCCCAGCAAGATAAGAGAGACAACCAAGCTTGAATTCAAACATAACGATTGAAGTAGAGAAATTCCATGCAACGCCACCGGAAAATACTCGAATATGCGCTTTCTTCCCTTTGGAGAAGGAAATATAAAAACCTGGCCCTGATAGCCGTCTTCAGTTTTGTCATCGCTGTTTTATCGTCTGTCCTGTTTTTGACACATGCGCTGCAAACCGAAGCAATGGAAGTCCTGGTCAAGGCGCCGCAGCTCATTGTCCAGAAAGTTTCAGGGGGTCGGCATGACCTCACTCCCATCGAATATATAAAGCTCATCAAGAAGATCCCCGGTATCGGCAAGGTCACGCCGCGATATTGGGGATACTATTATGATTCGCTGACAGGCGCTAACTATACCATGATCGGGGTGGATCAGGAGATTGAGGGCCTCACCCTGCTCGAGGGAGAGATGCCCATCGAAGCTGGAGAGTGCGCCATCGGCAGGGGAGTGGCGGCAGCCCGCAGGGTCGACATTGGAGATGATTTGGTCTTGACGGACGGTCAGGGGGCGTTCTCCATGTTTACCGTGACCGGCCTGTTCAGCGCCGATTCGGACCTGCTGACCAACGACCTGGTGGTGCTTTTTCATGAAGATATTGTCAAACTGTTTAATATGCCGGCGGACAAGGCCACTGATCTTATGGTGGAGGTCTTCAACGAGACGGAAACGCCAACGGTCGCCCGTACGATCCAACGCTTGTTGCCCGATACCCGGCCGATCATGAAGAGCGAAATCGTCAGGACCTACAGCACCGTCTTTAATTGGCGCAGCGGCATGGTGCTGACCATGTTTTTCGGGGCGCTGGTGGCCTTCTGCATCCTGGCCTGGGACAAGGCCACCGGGCTAAGCGCCGAGGAGCGGCAGGAGATTGGCATTCTCAAGGCCATCGGCTGGGAAACAGGGAACATCCTCGAACTGAAATTCTGGGAAGGGGCGGTTATTTCGCTGACATCCTATCTGACCGGTATCATCCTGGCCTATCTGCATGTCTTTTATTTCGGGGCATCGTTGCTAGCCCCGGCCCTGGAGGGATGGTCGGTGATATTTCCCCCTTTTCGACTGACGCCCTATGTCGATATGCAGCAGATTTTCATCCTTCTGTTTTTAACGGTTCTGCCCTATGTGGCCAGTACCATCATACCCTCATGGAAGTCGGCCATTACAGACCCCGATGTGGTGATGAGGGGGTAGGGTATAGGTAAATCATGGCAATGCAAACGGTTATCGAAACGGACAATGTCTCCAAGGTGTTTAACCCGGGAATGGCCGACGAGGTAAAGGCCGTCACCGATGTGACATTAAGAATCAACAGGGCCGAGGTCACCGTGCTCAAAGGCCCGAGCGGTTCCGGCAAGACCACGCTGTTGAGCCTTCTCGGGTGCATGTCCCGGCCCACGGTGGGAAGCATATGCATCAACGACAAGGATGTGGCCAAGCTGCCCGAGCGATTTCTGGCGCAAATCAGGCGCAAGACCTTCGGTTTTATCTTTCAGCAATTTAACCTGATCAAGGATATCAGCGTCATTGAGAATGTAATGCTGCCCCTTTTCCCGTTGGACGTAGGTTTGCGGGAGATAAAAGCGCGCGCTGAGAGCATCCTCGATGATCTCAATATCTTGAACAAAAAGAACGTGAAGATTCAGCGCCTATCCGGCGGCGAACAGCAGCGTGTTGCCATTGCCAGGGCTCTGATAAACCGTCCGGAGATCATTCTGGCCGATGAACCCACCGCCCATCTGGACACCAAACTTTCCCATGAACTGTTGGATATCCTGCAAAGCATGAATGGCGAAGGGAAGGTTATCATCATCGGCACCCATGATCCGTTGGTTTATGAGAGTTCATTTGTGGATAGAATTATCGAAATGCGCGACGGGATGATTCAGCAGATCAGGGAGCCCGGCCGATGATTCTCCATCCCGGCGTGTTGGCGCTCGTCATAGGCTCTGCAGGCGTCACGGCCATGTTGCTCTATGCCTCCCTGCTCGGTATAAAAATCGTGAGAAAATGGAATATCAACTCCAGTTCTCCGGAGCAGCTCAGCCTTGAGAGAAAAACATATCTGATTTCCACCATTATGAACTATGTGATGGGATTTGAGATCCTCTCGGCTTTACTCTTCGTCTATACTGTCGACGATATCCACCCGATTTTTATCGGCGCCATGTGCGCTACCGGATCTCTCAATGCGAATCCTGTGGGCTGGTATGTATTGTATGCCAAGATTGCCGCCTTTTTTCTGGGGGCCATCTGGATCGCCGTAAACCTCGTTGATCAGCGGGCGGAGGATTACCCGTTGGTGCGTATGAAATACAGCATGCTTTTGGCCATAACCCCCTTTATCGCCCTGGATGCTTATCTTATCTGGGACTATTTTGTCGATCTCAAACCGAATGTGATTACCTCTTGCTGCGGCGCCCTGTTCAGCCCGGAAGGCAGTGGGGTGGCGAGCGATCTGGCCGCTTTACCGCTCAGGCCGATAATGATTCTCTTTTACCTGTCGGTGGGCCTGTTTCTGGTCAGTGGTGTGGCGGCCGTGCGTTCGGGTCGGAGTTTTTTCCGCTATTTGATGGGATGCTTTTCCACGTTGCTTTTCGTTGTGGCCATCGCATCCATCATTGCCTTTATTTCGTTATACTTTTATGAGATCCCGACCCACCATTGTCCATTTGATATTCTCCAGAGAGGGTATCACTTTATCGGTTACCCGCTCTATATCAGTTTATTCGGTGGAGTGTTGTTAGGGCTGCTGGTGGGAATTTTTGAGCCTCTAAAAAAGATCGGATCGCTGACTGAGATCATCAACAAGGCTCAGCGAAGATGGGCCGTCATTTCAATGGCGCTGATAGCGATATTTACGCTGATCTGCTCCTGGCCCATCGTTTTTTCGAGTTTTACTATGGCTGACTATTTTTAGAAGCCATCTCAAAAGATGCTTTTGAGATGGCTTGTCGTTATTTTCGGGATACAATTCTAGAAACGATACCCGACGCCTACGCCAACCACCAACGGGTCTACATCGACGGATGTTTCAACGATTATCCCTCCCCCCGCATTAACTTCCACATCGACGTCCACCCATATCTTTTTCACATCAACATTGAGGCACCAGTGGTCGTTAAAAAAATAATCAAAACCGGCTTGGAGAGCGAAACCAATGACACCGTCATCATATTTTACGTCGACGGCATCGCCGGGGTCTTCATCTGGAATCAGAACAAAGCTCAGTCCGGCGCCCACATAGGGCCTGAAGGTGTTTTTGGGCATAAAATGATACTGTGCGGTCAGGATGGGGGGGACCAAATCGAGGGATCCCAAATCGACATCACCCACAATCGTGTTTTTTGCTTCGACATCATGCCGTGAATAAGCAAAGAATACCAACTCGGCAGCGATATTGTCGGTGAAGAAATAAGTAATGTCCAGATCCGGTGTATAGGCCTCCTCAACATCGGCTTCTCCCCCGATTAACGTGATAGGACTGCTGCTGGCATCAGGATAGATACCCAACAAGCGTGCCCGGAACAGCCATGGACTGTCATCAGCCGCAAGACAGGGGCTCAATGCCGAACCCAGCAACAGGCAACATACAACCAGCAACCCAATTTTAGTTAAACTTTTGAACAATCCCATTTTTACCTCCTCCGTTAGTGCGTACAATTGACAAGACAGACCAACAACAAACCTGAACATGGGTATTGCGGAATGCAAAGATGATGTAGAGCACCGCCTGCACCCCAGCTCAGGTTAACCTCACAGCGATCAAAGCATTCGATGTAATTTAGAAGGATAAATAAGATATTTTATATCCTATATACAGTCACGCCTGTTTTTTGTCAACTGATTTTGAGGGCGTGTGTAAAAATAAGATGGCGTTCTATGCATCACGGCTCCGGACACGGTTCGATCTCGCTCGATTAGATTGACAGACCTTGAAATTGCTGCCAGAATAATTAATGGCCGTAGTGTGGCGAGGGTTAATTGGACGGATATGAGTATCGCTGCCCTCACAATGGATATTGCAAAGGAGCTGGCCATGAATGATATGAAGGATATTGTGTTCAAGCGGGTGGAAGGGGTCGATTACTCGATCATCAGAAATGACATCAGAAAGTTCAATATCTTTTTATCCGTTGATGGACAAAGATCGGTCAACGTCATTTCCAAGGAGGATGCCTACGATCCGGATTACCTGTTTTCAGCGATTGACGAAATGGAAAGAATGGGGTTGCTGGTGCCCCTTGACGGCGCCGGCCAGCTGGAGATCGAAA
>JASFER010000075.1:0-22948 GCA_050124755.1 Desulfobacteraceae bacterium | reverse complement strand
CGGCGCAGTGAAAAGCCATTGCCGGATGTGCCACGGCGGCTGCGGTGTCATCGTCTACACGAAAAAGGGCAAGGCCGTAAAGATATCCGGCGATCCCGACTGCCCCATCAATCACGGCACGCTTTGCACCAAGGGATTTGCTTCTCTGCAATTGGCCTATCATCCCGACCGCCTGACAACGCCGGTGCGACGCATCGGCCCCAAAGGCAGCGGCCGTTGGGAGCCCATCTCCTGGGATCAGGCCCTGGACGCCATTGCCGACAGAATCAACGGCTGCAAGCGCGACTTCGGCGCCGAATCCATCGTTATGGGATACGGCACCGGCCGCGAAAACGAGAGCGTCATCTACCGCTTCGCCAATCTGCTTGGCACCCCCAATGTACTCACCGCCGGCCATTTCTGCTACGGCCCCCGCATTGCCACGAGCATCATCACCTGCGGTTCCAATCCCATCGTGGACTATGAAAACCGTCCCCAGTGCATCATGGTGTGGGGCAACAATTTGGTCATCAGCAACCCGGACGAGTACAAGGGAGAGTCTTTTTCGGTGATGTTGGACAAAGGCGCCAAATTGATTGTGGTGGACCCCAGAATGACCCGCATGGCCGCCCGGGCCGATATTTGGCTGCAGTTGAATCCCGGAACGGACACGGCCCTGGCCCTGGGGATGGCCAACATCATCATAAAAGAGGGACTCTACGATCATGAGTTCGTCCAAAAGTACGTACACGGCTGGCAGCCGTTTGTGGAGCGGGTCAACCAATACCCGCCGGAAACGGTGGCGCGGATCACCGGCGTGCCCGAAGAAAAGATAAAGGCGGCGGCACGCTTGTATGCCACCACCAAGCCGGCGGGCATTCAATGGGGGGTGGCCATCGAACAGCAGATCAATTGCGCCGACAACGACCGTGCGCTGATGGCCCTGATGGGCATTACCGGCAACATCGATATTCCCGGCGGTCAGGTGCTGTTCAAGACACCCAACATCGTCAAAGTAAGCACCTTCGGCGCCCATAAGCAACTGCCCAAAGAACAGGCGGCCAAGCGCCTGGGGGGCGATCGTTTTCGCCTGGCCGGAAAATTCGGCATCATCAATCCCAAGTGTGTTTGGGATGCCGTACTCACCGAGAAACCTTACCCGGTGAAAATGATCTTTTTGATCAGCTCCAATCCGCTGCTCACACGCGCCAAGCCGTCGGAAGTCTATCGGGCGCTGGAAAAGGTCGAATTTCTGGCGGTTTCCGATTTTTTCATCACTCCCACGGCGGAGATGGCCGATATCGTCCTGCCGGCCGCCACCTGGCTGGAGATGGACTATATCGGCGATTACTGGAAGCGCCACGGCTATATCCTCCCGCGGCGCAAAGTCATCCAGGTTGGGGATTGCCGGCCGGATCACGAAATGATCAACGCCCTGGCGCACCGGGTGGGCCAGGGCGAACACTGGTGGGAGACGTTCGCCGGCGGCCTGGACTACATTCTCGAACCCATGGGGATCACTTTCGAACAGTTCAAGCAGATGGACTATATTAGGGGCGAGGTGGCCTACCGTAAATATGAAAAGAGCGGTTTTTCCACACCCACCGGTAAATTCGAGCTCTACTCCACGCTTTTGGAAAAATGGGGATACGATCCGCTGCCGGCCTATCACGAACCGCCCGAAAGCACCCGCAGCACGCCGGAGCGGTTGGAGAAGTACCCCTATACGCTGATCACCGGACGCCGCATTCCAGGCTTTTTTCACACCGAAAACCGCCAACTTCCCTGGATGCGCAGTCTGCAGCGCGATCCGGTGGTGGAGATCCACCCGGATACGGCTGCCAGGGAGGGCATCCAGGAGGGCGACTGGGTTGTGATCGAGTCCTTGAGGGGCAAGATCCGCCAGCGCGCCAAATTTTACAAAGGCCTGCGGCCCGAAGTGATTTCCGCCGAGCACGCCTGGTGGTTCCCCGAAGAGAAAGAGAGCCAGGGTGATTGGGAATCATCCAACGTCAATATGCTGATTGACAATACCTACGACAACTGCGATCCGGCCATGGGAGCGACGCACATCCGGTCGCTGTTGTGCCGCGTCTATCCTGAAAATCGGCCGGAGAATCGAATCGAAGAATGAAACCTTACGAACTGGCTATTGATGAAAAAGCCTGCTGGGGATGCAGAACCTGCGAAGTGGCATGCATGCAGGAGTTCAATCTGGATGGTGCCGTCCAATTCATCACCGTTGATGAAGAAGCATCGGAAACGCCGGATGGACGGCCGCAATTCACTTTCCGGGTCAATTTATGCCGCCACTGTGATGAGCCGCCTTGTGTGGACGCTTGCTCCGAAGAGGCCATCGTTCGGAGAGAAGACGGCATCGTCGTGCTGAGCGAGGAGCTGTGCAGCGGCTGTCAGGCCTGCATGGATGAATGTCCGTACGATGCCATCGCCTTCGATGATGAGCGCTCTGTGGCCCGCAAGTGCAATCTGTGCCACCACCGTGTGGATCACGGTTTGATGCCGGCCTGCGCCGACAACGTCTGCCTGGCCCACTGCATCTATTTCGGCAGCCCGGAGGATATAGAGACCCAACGCCGGAAAAGGCTGGACTGAACCCATTATATCCGGTAAGGGCACGCGTGCGAAGAGATCAGGCATCGCCGGGCGGACTCATGCATTTCTCTTTTTCTTCTTCGGTAAGTTGATCAGCCCTTTTTAAATCCTCCAGCCTGCAAACATATTCGATCCCTTGTGCATCCTTTACATAAACATACTTTTTCTGTTTCTTGGCGCTCTCTTGCTCTGACATGTTGCCCTCCTCGCTTAAATGAGTGCTGTTTATTGCTGGACACTAACTATTATCATTGCAACCGAGGTTCGCAACCTGATGCCTTTTTTCTTTAATCAGGATCCCGCAAAAAAACGCGATGACTGCAAATCCGGCATAGATACCGAATATTATATCATAACTGCCAAAACGGTCGAAAGCCGCACCGCCGAGCCAGATCCACAGCCCGCCTCCCAAATGGTGAATCGTTGTCACAAATCCGGAGATCAGACCAATATTGGATAACCCATAAAGCTTGGCCAACAGCGTCGTGGTGATCGGTGCCGTGATAAACATGGTAAATCCGAACACCAATGCAAACACGTAAAATGAGGTCGCACTCTGATGAAACAGGATCAATGTAAAAATGGCCGCCCGCAGGACAAAGGTGGCCACCGCGGGCAGCTTATTGCCGAATCGATCGCTGACCGGCCCGGTTATCATTAATCCGGCCATGCCCATCAAACCGAACCACGCCATCATGCTACCGGCTGTTTGGGCGGAGATTCCCGCATCCGTCACCATGGGCACCAGATGGGTAATGACCAGGTAATCGCCACCGCCGCAAACGGCCATCAGAATTGTAAAAAACCAGAAAGAAGGGGTTCCCATGGCTTGGACAAGGCTTAGGTCGCCCTTTGACTTTTGATCATCGAGCGGCGAGCTGTCCGGTGCCGGCTTTTCGGCTGTCCCGGCTCCTTCGGGCAGATCTGCATTATGGGGAGGAGCCGGTTTCATCAGCGTCGTGGCAATGCCCAGGCTGACCACCAGAACAAACAGCGCCAGAGCGATAAACACCCAACGCCATCCATAGGTATGAATCACATGTGTAGCCGGCGGTATCATAACAAACTGTCCCACCGGACCACCGCACATGGCCAGACTGACGGCCATGCCCCGATGCCGCTGAAACCATTTGCTGGTCACGGCACCGAACAAGGTGACGGAACAACCGCCGAAGCCGATGGCGGCAAAGAGACCGTACAGGACCATAAAGGCCCACAAAGATTGAGTTGCCGTGATACCCACGTAACCCAAGGTCAGGCACAGGGAGGAGATGATGATCACCCCCTTGGCCCCGTAACGGTCGAAGCATCGGCCGACAACGGGCAGCATCAGCGCAAAGATTGCCATGTGTGCAGAAAGCACCAGCGAAAAGGAGCCGCGCATCCATCCGAATTCCGCGACAATGGGTTTGAAGGCCACACCGATGATGCTGCGACTGCCCTGTACCAGAAAGAGAATCGCAAAGGCGCCTGCCAGAACGAGCCAGCGGAAATAGTTATGTTCAGTGTTCATGGTTCTTGGTTCTTGGTTAAGGAAAAAACAAATGAACATATCCCAATAGGTATCATTAGGGCATCATGCGCTGGTTTAAGCTCTTATAAATAGACAGAATACATTAACCTTAAACTTTACACGGGTGGAGCCAACAGACCGCTTCGGAAAAGAAACTGAACTCAGGCCCTCCCTAATTTTGGTAATCGTTTTACGGAAACATCCTTTGGGAGATATCGGCTGCCGTTTGTTTCAGCGGCACCACAACATCCTTCAGAAACTCGGGTGTCAATCGAAAGGCCGGGCCGGCGATGACGACGGCGGCCACCGCATTGCCGTCGTGGTTCAGAATCGGCGTGGCAATGGCTCTGGTGTCTTCGTATCGCTCTCCGTTGTCGTAGGCCAATCCGGTTTCGCGGACCTCGCTTAACAGTTTCCGAAACCGGGTTTTTGACACAATGGTGTTGTCGGTAAATCGATTCAGTTTTCCTTGCAGACAAAGCTCGACAAATTCAGGGGGGCTGTGGGCTAAAATTGTTTTGGCGCCTGCGGCGACATGGAGCGGAACCTGCTCTCCCAGTTGAAATGAGAACCGGATATGCCTCCGACCCTCACAGTGATACGCCAGGACGACATTGGTTCCGGAAACCACTTCCAGGGCGACGCTCTCACCGACGGCCTCGCACAGCTCGTTGAGGTGCGGTTGGGCGATGGTGACAATTTCATTGTTCAGCGAACGAAGCACCGCATTGCCGATTTCAGCAGCCGCTCTGCCCAACATATATTTTTTGGTTTCGGAATTCTTTTGCAGGAAACCATTGTCGGCCAGCAGGTTCAGCAGACGGCTGACCGTGGATTTATGAATGCCCAGTTTTTTGCTCAACTCAAGGGTACCCATGGGATGGTTGTGAGGCGTGAAGGCCATCATAATTTTGAGGGCCTTTTCCGTTGATGACATGGTGGCTGTTTTAGATTTCATATATAGCAACTCGATTCAGTATATTGCAACATCAATATCTACTAACCCACCCTTCCTGAAATATCAAACTTAAAATCGCTTGACGATCATCTTATTTCGGGATTTATTGTATGTAATAATTAGGTAGAGGTTCCGATGAGCCGTCACAAAGGTTAGGCTGGTGTAAAACTGTTGTATTCCACGTGCTTATGACTTCCTTCACTTATGTTCCGGTCCTTGGAAAGCTCCCATTGTCGAGAATCCGGTAACAAGCGGCGTCGAAAGCACCTGCCGAGTTCAGTTTATTATTCAAATATTTTTATATGCCATTGGTCGACAACTTTGGCTGAAAGGTCATTGCTATGGCGGATCGCTTTGCGTTAGTCATTGCTGAAAGACAAAACCATGATTTGCATGTAATTTTGTGTGAAATTAGCTTGACAAAGATATCCTGATTTAATATTGGTGATTTTAGTTGCATTATATGAGACTTGATTCAAGTATATGCAACATATCGGCCCCGGTCAAAAAGAGTCCGACCGGCCCGTCTAACATATTCCCATGGTATCAAATTAAAGACCGGGAGGTTCAACTATGAGTGAACAAGTTTTTACCAATTGCACCAACGCCGGGCCCGTTTCCGTCTATGTCAAGGACGGGAAAGTGACGCGCATCCGGTCGCTGGTTGCTGATGAGAAAGACTTTAAACCCTGGGTCATTGAAGCCGGGGGCAAAAAATACTCGCCGCCGAAAAAATTCAACATCGCACCTTATGTGCACGCGGAGCGTCGCAGACTCTACTCCGACGACCGCATTAAATACCCGATGAAACGGGTGGACTTCGATCCCAACGGTGAACGCAACACCCAGAACCGCGGTAAATCAGCCTACGAACGCATATCCTGGGACGAGGCGCTGGACATCGTTGCCGGCGAAATCAAGCGAATCCGGAAAACCTACGGCAATTCGGCCATTACCGGCATGACCTCCTCCCATCACAACTGGGGCATCGTCGGGTACAAGATGGGGCCCTTTGCCCGCTTCATGAACCTGCTCGAAGCCACACCCGTATTCGACAACCCGGACAGCTGGGAAGGCTGGCACTGGGGTGCTACTCACACCTACGGTTTTTTCTGGCGGTTGGGCATGCCGGAACAATACGACCTGCTGGAAGACTCCCTGAAAAACGCGGAAATGATCGTCCTGTGGTCCAATGACCCGGATACCACCCGCGGCACCTACACCGGTCAGGATTCAGCCCTTTGGCGCCAATGGCTCAAGGAAAAGGGCGTCAAGATGGTCTTCATCGACCCCTACCACAACTATACAGCCGGCGTCATGGAAGGCAAATGGATCGCACCGCGCATGGGCACCGACACCTGCCTGGCCATGGCCATCGCCTATGTATGGATCACCGAAGAGATCTATGACAAGGAATATGTCAAGGATCGCACCATCGGTTTCGACGAATTCAAAAAATATATCCTTGGCGAGGTTGACGGACAGCCTAAGGATCCCGAATGGGCGGAGAAGGAATCCACGGTCAAGGCGCGTGTGATCCGAGCGCTGGCCAGGGAGTGGGCGGCCAAACGCACCGTGCTTTCGGCCGGCGCCCGGGGCGGCGAAGGCGGTGCCTGCCGCACGGCTTTCGGCACCGAGTGGGCCCGCATGATGGTGCTGCTGCAGGCCATGCAGGGTCTGGGCAAACCCGGACGCACCATCTGGGGAACCACCATGGGCGCACCTTCGGACACCGACGTCTGGTTTCCGGCCTATGCCGATCTTAAGGGACGCATGGCCACATCCGACGTGGCCGACTACCTGCCCATGAACACCAACAAGCAGCGTCTCTGGCGCCTGACCCTGCCGGATGCGGTCCTCGATCCCCCGGTG
Organism: Desulfobacteraceae bacterium; assembly: GCA_050124755.1. GTDB lineage: Bacteria > Desulfobacterota > Desulfobacteria > Desulfobacterales > Desulfosarcinaceae > JARRKU01. Next base: position 16,013 of record JASFER010000075.1, on the reverse strand, counting down.
AGCTGGTACGGGGAAGGCTTCTGCGGCCAGTCCCTGGAGCAGCAGTTCAAGCACTTTACCTATCCCATGGAGGGGCACTCCGAAGTGAAGATGTTCTACCGCTACGGCGGTTCGTTCATGGGCACCATGAGCGATACCACCAAGTGGGTGCGCATGTACCAGAGCCCCAATCTGGAGTTCGTGGTCAACCAGGACATCTGGTACAACAGCGAAACCCGCATGGCCGACATCATCCTGCCGGCCTGCACCAACTTCGAACGCGACGACATAGGGGAATGGGGCGCCTGCGGCGGCTACACGGTTCACGCCAGCAGCGGCTGCAACTTCCGGGTGGTGGTGCGCGAGAAAAAGTGCATCGAGCCCTTGTGGGAATCCAAATCCGACTACGAAATCCTGACGCTGGTGGCCGATCGGCTGGGATTGAAGGATGAGTATACCGACGGTAAGACGGAGCTGGATTGGTGTAAGGCCTTTTTCGAGTCTTCCGACCTGCCCAAGCTGATCAGTTGGGAAGCATTCGATAAAAAAGGGTATTGCATCATCAACATCAAAGATGACTACAAACCCACGCCGTCGTTGCGGTGGTTTGCCGAAGGGCGGGACTGCGACACCCCCGACGCCAACAACCCCAAGCGGGGTACGGACAAGGGCGATCACCTGGGTACTTACAGCGGCAAGATCGAGTTTGTCTCCGAGAGTCTCAAAGCCAGCTTCCCGGACGATTGGGAGCGCCCGGTTTCACCGCGCTATATCCCCAGCTTCGAGGGCCATCACAGTGAGATGTACAAACAATATCCGCTGCAGCTGCTCTCTCCCCATCCCCGGTTCTCCTTTCACGTGCACTACGACAAGCACACGGACTGGTTGAACGATATCTCCGTTCACCGTGTCAAAAAGAACGGCTATGCCTGGTGGCCGGCCCGCATTCATCCGGATGATGCCGCGGCAAGAGGCATCCGGCATCACGACATCGTTCGTCTCTACAACCATCGCGCCTCTGTCCTTTGCATCGCCGTGGTGACCGAGCGGGTCCGGCCGGGAGTCATCCACAGCTATGCTTCCTCAGCCAGGTACGACCCATTGATTCCCGGCAGGGACGATTCGCCGGACAAGGGCGGCTGTGTCAACATGCTGACCCCCAGCCGCATGACCTCCAAGAATGCCCCCGGCATGACGCCGAATTCCTGCCTCATCGAAATAGAAAAATGGGAGGGTTAGAGAAAATGCCACGCTACAGCATATTGATCGACGTAAGTAAATGCAGCGGATGCCACAACTGCTTCCTGGCATGCCGTGACGAATACTACGACAACGACTATCCCAAGTATTCGGCAGCCCAACCCCTTGACGGGCAGTTCTGGATGCAGGTCAAGGAGATCGAACGCGGCAGCTATCCCAACCCCAAGGTCTCCTACATTCCCACGCCCTGCATGCATTGCGCGTCAGCCCCATGCATGGATGCGGCCAAAGACGGTGCGGTTTACCGGCGGGACGACGGCATCGTGATCATCGATCCGGAAAAGGCCAAGGGGCAGGATGCCATTGCCGCCGCCTGTCCATACGGGGTGATCTTCTGGAACGCCGATGCGCAACTGCCCCAAAAGTGCACCATGTGCGCCCATCGTCTTGACGAGGGTGAAAAAACGCCCCGCTGCGTGGAGTCCTGCCCCACCGGTGCCCTTGTTTTCGGCGATCTGGACGATCCCAAAAGCGAAATTGCCAAACTGGCGGCCAATGCCGACATAGAAGAACTGCGACCGGAGTTCAACGCCGATCCTCTGGTCAAATACTTGGGCCTGCCCAAAAGATTTGTGGCCGGCGAAGTTGTTTTTCAGGACAACCGGGGCGAATGCGCCCAGGGGGTAACCGTTTCGCTCTCCGGCGGAGGTGTTGACATGGAAACCAAAACAGACCTGTTCGGCGATTTCGAATTTGAAGGTCTGGCGAAGAATGAAACGTATCGACTCAGCATCAGCGCCGATGGCTACGCGCCCAAACAGGTCGAGTTGACGACCCTCAAAGATGTGAACCTGGGCGAAATCGTCCTGGAACCTAGTTAACAGGCAGAAATCCTTTACTCCCTCCCCCTCGACGGGGGAGGGCCGGGGTGGGGGTGCTGGTTGCAGACCCCTTCGGCGAAAAAGGGCCGGGGTGGGGGTGCTGGTTTCACAACACCTTGGCGGAAAAGAGCCCAAGTGGGGCTAATGACATAAAAGATTAAGGGAGAGGTGAACCAAGAATATATACATGGTGTATATAGGGGGGGATTCGCCTCTCTCTTTTTCTCCTTAAAAGGAGGATCAGGAATGATCAGTGTAAAAGATGCACAAGGCACGCAATATGATGCCGCCAAACACTCCGAGGTATACGGCCTGCAGAAAATCACCGAGGCCCAGTCTAAACGGACAACGGTCTGCTACTCCTATTTCCAGCCCAACGGCGGCGCGGAAATGTCTTCTTCTCCAAAGGAGAGGGTCTACTATGTGGTCAAGGGTTCCATTACCGTCAGCGGCCCCGATGAGAAGCACGTGCTCAATGAAGGTGATTTGATCTATATCGCACCCGGCGAAGAGCGCGACATGGTGATCAACAATGGAAAACCGGCGGAGGTGCTGGTTTTCATCGTAACACCGTAGAGACTAAAAAGGAGAGGTTAAAATGAAAGATATGTTCAAGCTGGATGGAAAAATTGCCATCGTTACCGGCGGCGCCGGCGGAATCGGAGAAGCATTGGCCATGGGACTGGGGATTCACGGGGCCACTGTCGTGGTCTCCAGCCGCAACCGGGAGGCTATTGAAAAGGTGGCCAAACAGATCACCGAAGCATCCGGCCACGAGGCCATCGCCATTTCATCGGATGTAACCGATGAGAGCTCAGTGCAGAACATGGTGGATCAGGTCATGAAAAAATACGGCAAAATCGACATCCTGGTCAATGCCATGGGCATGAACGTTAAGCGGGATGCATTCGAATATCCCATGGAAGATTGGGACAAGCTGTTTGCCGTCAACGTCAAAGGCACCATGATCGCCTGCAAAATCGTCGGCAAGGTCATGCGGGAGCAAAAAACCGGTGCCATCGTCAATCTCTCTTCGGTTCGCGGAATCCGCGGTTACACCGGCGGCAACACCGGTTACTGCGCCACCAAAGGCGCGGTGGAACTCATCACCAAAGCACTGGCACTGGAGTGGGCGCCCCATAATATACGGGTCAACGCCCTCGGACCGGCCCTGGTGATCACACCGGGCACCAAGCACATTGCCGAAAACCCCGAACTGGCCAAAAAGTATGCTTCGGCGGTACCGCTGGGAAGAATCGGCATGCCCGAGGATATGGTCGGTGCGGTGAACTTTCTGGTATCCGATGCGGCCAACTTCGTAACCGGCCAGACCATCTATGTGGACGGCGGTTTGACGGCCGCCTAACGGAGAACAGGAGAATATCGAACAAGGAATATCGAATTTCGAAGTATGGTATCGCTTCGCTCTTTCATTTCGTATAATCGGCAGAATACATTACTTCTACATTCTGCGGTTCCTTGTTCAATATTCGATATTCCAAAGAGAGGTTATCATGAACATCACAACAGACCCATATACAGGCCTGCAATTGGTCGAACTCAGCCACGAGTGGGGCCATGGCGTGCCTTCGTACCCCGGACAGGCGGACGTGAAAATGTTTCGCGGCGTCAAACATGCCCAGCACGGCGTCCTGGCGTGGAAAATCAACACCGTCATGCACACGGGAACTCACATGAACGCCCCCTTGCACATGGTCCAGCGTGCCGCGGATTTGGCCGAGGTACCCGTCGAGCGTTTATTCGGCAACGGTGCTGTTTTAAACATTCCCAAAAAGAACTGGGAGGTCATCACGGCCAAAGATCTGGAATCCGCCCAACCCGGCGTGCAGAAAGGCGATATTGTCGTGATCGTGACGGGATGGCACCACAAATACTCCGACGGATTGGAATATTTCGGGGAATCACCGGGATTGTCCAAGGATGCCGCCCAGTGGCTGGTGCAAAAGGATTGCAAACTGGTCGCCGTGGATACCGCCCAAATTGACCATCCCCTGGCCACCTCCTTGGGGCCCCATCGCGGCGGCCCCCTCATGAACCGTCTGGTGGGGGCCTATCAGGAAGCCACCGGTTTGGATCCCAAAAAAGAGCATCCCGGGTGGAATATCGCTCAAAAGACCCTTTCAGGGGCCGGTATTCCGACCATCGAGCAGGTCGGCGGCGATGTGGATGTACTGGTCGGCAAACGGGCCACCTTTGTCGCTACCCCGTGGAAATTCAAATACGGCGATGCCTGCCCGGTCAGGTTTGTCGCTATGATGGACCCCGCGGGAAAATGCCGAATCGATACCGGCGATGCCTAAACCGTTAACCCTAACATTATGGGATTGGGAAAATGAGCCTACAAATATACGATTTAACCCATACGTTTCAACAACACATGCCCGAGTGGCCCTCCAGCCCGGGTGTCAATGTTACCATCGATAAATTTCACGCCAAAGACGGGGTCTACCAGGTGAACTGGGAGGGTATCATGCACCGCTGCACCCATATGGATGCGCCCCGCCACGTTACCGAAAACACTCCCGGTATCAGCGATTATCCCTTGTGGCGGCTGTGCGGCACGGGTGTGGCCGTATCCATCCCCAAGGGCAAATGGGGGGTGATCACACCCGAAGATCTGGAAAAGGCCAGGCCTGAAATCAAAGAGGGCGACATGGTCATGATCAACACCGGCTTTCATCACAAGTGGGCCGACAGTGACGAGTACTTCGCCTATGGCTGCGGTATCTCCGGGGCCGGCGCCCAATGGCTGGTGGATAAAAAAGTCAAATGTGTCGGGTACGGGTGCCAGGCCAACGACCATCCCATTGCCACCAAACTGGTGGACCACGGCCTGGGGCCCTCCCAGCCCCATTTGATCGAGGAGTACAAGGCGGCCACCGGCCGGGATCCCAAAGAGGATTTTCCGGATTGGGAGCCGGCCCACAAGACCCTGATGGTCAAGGGGGGCATTCCCGGCATCGAAAATGTGGGCGGAGACCTGGACAAGGTGACCGGCAAGCGCTGCTTTTTCATGGCGTTCCCGTGGCGCTGGACCGGTGGAGACGGCTGCATCGTGCGCGTATTGGCCGTCATCGATCCCGACCAGAGCTTCCGGTTCGAAACCGGAAAGTAGACTATCTTTTGTATATCCGATGATAAGGAGAACTCTCATGATAGTAGATGACATCCTGGCTAAGGCCAGGGAAGAAAAACGGACCGTCCTGACCGAGATCGAGGCCAAACAGATCCTCAAGGAGGCCGGCATCAACTGCACGGACACACGACTGGCCGCTACCAGGGATGAGGCCGTGGCCATCAGTGAAGAGATCGGGTATCCCGTCGTTTTAAAAATTTCTTCGGTGGATATCACCCATAAGAGCGACGCCGGCGGCGTGAAAGTCAACCTGCCGGACAAAGCCGCGGTGGAACAAGCCTATGACCAGATCATGGCATCCTGCACCGCCAAACACCCGGATGCCGTTATCGAAGGTGTTGCCGTCCAGGGAATGGCAAAAGCAGGCACTGAAGTCATTATCGGAATGACCAAAGATCCTTCATTTGGACCGGTTCTCATGTTCGGACTGGGTGGCATATTCGTTGAAGTTTTGAAAGATGTGGCTTTTCGAATCGTACCGCTGGAAAAAAACGACGCATCTGAAATGATTGACGAGATCAAAGGGAAAAAATTACTGGAAGGTTATCGGGGACAGGATCCCGCCGATATTCCGTTTCTTGAGGACACGCTTTTAAAACTTTCAGACCTTGTTGACAAAACAGAGGGGATTGCCGAAATCGATATGAATCCTGTTTTTGCCTATAAACAAGGCGCTGTTGTTGTTGACGCGCGAATTATTTTAGCAGCTTAATATTAAAGACCAACATATAAGGACAATAAAGCCATGATGGAATTATTTTTTAAACCGAAATCGGTTGCTGTCATCGGCGCCAGCGCTGCTCCCGGAAAGCTGGGCTATGTCATCGTCAAAAATATCGCCGATAGCGATTTTGCAGGAGACGTTTATCCGGTCAATCCGAAATCGGATGAGATATTGGGATATAAGGTGTATCGCAGCGTAACGGAAATACCCGGTGAGGTTGACCTGGTTGTCACAGCGCTTCCCACACCAAAACTGACGGTTGCAACAATGGAGCAATGTGCCCAGAAAGGCGTTAAAGCCGTCATTATCGAGTCCGCCGGATTCGCTGAAATGGGTGGCGAAGGTAAAGTTTTTCAGCAGCAAATCGTCGATATCGCCAAGAAAAACGACATCCGCGTCATGGGGCCGAATTGCTCCGGTATTGTATCCCGCAATATTGTCACATCCATTTACCCGATGACCAAAAAAGTTCCCAGGGGCAACGTGGTGCTCATCGGCCAATCCGGCCTTTTAGCGGCCGGGATGGCTTCGGATATCGTAGAAAATGAAAGTTTGAATGTCAGTAAAGTATGTTCAATTGGAAACAAATGCGATGTCAATGAAAATGACTTGTTGGAATACTTCGGCAGTGAAGATGACGTCGATGTCATTTCAATGTATCTGGAAACCGTTACGGATGGAAGAAACCTGACCAGGATCGCCAAGAAAGTGGCCGCCGAAAAACCGGTTATTTTTCTCAGCGGGGGTCGCACGCAAGTCGGTGCCAAAGCCGCCATGAGTCATACGGGCAGTATTGCCAGCAATTCCAAGATTGTGGAAACGGCCATCAAACAAACGGGTATGATCATGGCTGATGATTTTACGGAATTAAAGGATTTCGCCAAGGTTTTTTCCACCCAGCCGCTTCCCAAAGGCAATCGCGTCGCTGTGATCACCTTGGCCGGAAGCGTCGGTGTGGTTGTTTCCGATCTGTGCGCCAGCTATGGTCTGGAACTTCCCAAGCTGACGCCGGAAACAACCGAAAAATTGAAGGACATGTTCGACACGCCGGTATCCAATCCTGTTGATTTGTATTTCAGCGTCACCAAAATCGGTTTTACCAAAACCCTGGAAACCACTTTTCCGGATGCATTCAGGGATCCGAACATAGACGCTGCGGTACTCATTCTGGCCGGCTTCGAATATACCCAGGAAGCTGTTCAGAAGAAAATTATTCAGAAAATCGTCCAAGAGGTCGGAAAACCTGTGGTTGTCTGCATGATCGTCGGATACAACCAGTATAAACACATCATCATGGACGAATTGGGAAAAGACCTGCCGGTGTTCCCTTCTTTGATTTCCGGTGTAAAAGCCTTAAGCAAGTTGTGCGAGTACGGTATCCGCCAACAAAAATTATCAGCCTAAGGGGGAGCGTATGGCCTACGAGAATATCATTTTCGAAAAAGAAGAGCATATCGCCGTCATCACCTTCAACCGTCCCGAGGCGATGAATGCCTTGAACAACCAGACCCGGGCCGAATTTGCCGCCGCCATCGCCGAGGTGGCCGCGGACGACGAGATCAAGGTGCTGATCCTGACCGGATCGGGAAAAGCCTTTGTGGCCGGCTCCGACATCAAGGAGTTCAACAAGACCACGCCCTTCGCCGCCCATAACATCACCCGTTTGGGCGAGATGGTGGAAAAACTGGAAAAGCCCGTCATCGCCGCGGTCAACGGGTTCTGCCTGGGCGGCGGATGCGAGATCGCCATGGGGTGTGATATCATCATCGCATCTGAAAAGGCCAAATTCGGCCAGACCGAAATCAATATCGGCATCATCCCCGGCGGGGGCGGGACCCAGCGTCTGCCGCGTTTGATCGGCGCTTGCCGCGCCAAGGAGTTGATCTTTACCGGGGATATCATCAGGGCGGAAGAGGCCGATCGCCTCGGCCTGGTCAACCGTGTGGTGCCCATGGATGAATTGATGAACTCGGCCAAAGAGGTGGCCAAGAAGATCGCCACGAAAAGCGCTGCGGCCCTCAAACTGGCCAAAACCGCCATCAACCGCGGCATGCAGACCAATTTGGAAAGCGGTCTGAAGTACGAGTATGAACTCTACAGCCTTTCTTTGAGCCTGGAAGACAAGGTGGAAGGTGTCAATGCGTTTCTTGAAAAAAGGGCGCCGAAGTTTGTCGGCCGATAGCAGCATTTTAAGAATTTAACTAGGAGAAATAAAACAATGGAAGACATGGCAAATAAGGTAGCTAGAATACCGAATTTAGTGGACTGGTCGACTGGCGAAGTCAGACTGATGAGTGCAAAATGCAACTCCTGCGGGACTTACTTCTTTCCCAAGGAGCATTATCAACATCGCCCCGGCTGTTCGCGAGAGGGTGTGGAAGATGTCTTGCTGCCCAACAAAGGCAAGCTGGCCAGTTATACCGTTCAATATTATCCCTGTCCCCCGCCGTTCAAAACAGAGAAGAAGATCACCCCATACGGTATCGGTCTGGTGGAGTTTGAAGACGAAAAAATTCAGGTGACCGGCATCATCACGGATACCGATCTGAAATCCCTCAAACTGGGGATGGAGATGGAAACCACCACCCTTATCATGTTCACCAACGAGGAAAAACAGCAGGTGGTGACCTGGGCGTTTCGGGCCGTTAACCCTAGCGTTGCATAAAAAAGATGGCAAAAAGTTTTAACCATAAGAAGGGATAATTACCATGAGAGATGTATATATCATAGGGACCGGGATACACCCCTGGATGGGTTTTTCCGAGCAAGTGTTCGCTGATTTCGCGGCAGTGGCTGTTGACGGCGCCCTGAAAGACGCCGACATCGAATGGCAAAAGATTCAGTCCATCATGGCCGGAATCTTTATCTACGGCGGCAACGCCGGTCACCTTTCCGGTCAATACCTGGAAACCATTTTCGGCGAAACCGGTGTGCCGGTGGTCAACGTCTACAACGCCTGCGCCACCGGCTCCGCCGCCATTCGAATGGCCTACAACAGTGTCGCCGCCGGCGAGACCGATACGGCCCTGGCCTTTGGTGCCGACGTGTCCCCCAAAGGTTTTCTGACCGCCAAATCGGACAACGCCGTTCAGGACAGGGACGTGATCCGCTGGAAAATGGGCGCCATGCCCAACCCTATTTACTGGGCGCTGGAATGCCGCAAACGGATGGAAAAATACAACACCACCGAAGAGGATTTGGCCATGGTCAAGGTCCTGATGAGCGAGTATGGCTCAAAGAATCCGGACGCCCGGTTTAAAAAAGCCTACACCCTGGAAGAGGTGATGAACTCCGTCTATGTTTGTGATCCTCTGAGGCTCTATATGATCTGCCCGGTGAGTACCGGCGCCGCGGCCGTTATTGTCACCGCCGACAAGGAATTGATCGCCAAAGCCGACAAACCGGTGAAGATCAACGCCACCACCATGGGAAGCGCCATGTACGGTGACCCCACTATCCGCATTTCCGCCCTCTCCTGCCCGGCCGTTGCCGAAGCCCCCATGCTGAGCGAAAGCTACTCGGCTTCCCAACAAGCCTATAAAAAAGCCGGCATTGGTCCCGAGGATGTCGATATACTGGAACTGCCGGACAACAGCTCCTGGCATTACCTGGTGTATCTGGAAACATGCGGGTTGTGTAAAGAAGGAGAAGCGGATAAGATGTTGCGGGACGGTGAGACCAAAATCAATGGAAAGCTGCCCGTCAACCCCAGTGGCGGATTTTCTTCACACGGCGAGGCGCTTTCAGCCCAAGCGCTCTGGCAGGTCATCGAATGCGCCAATCAACTCAGAGGAAGATGCGGCGAGCGCCAGGTAGAAAATCCGAAAGTTGCCATGGCACAGACCTACGGCCTGATGGGCAACAGCGGTACCACTATCATGTCCATCTAATGCCGATCCGGCATTCAATCGCCACTAGGATATAAAAAAAACAGGGGGTGCGGAAATCCGCGCCCCCTGTTTTATATTGAGGATTTCAGCATTTTTTTCACTTTAATCCGGACCAGGGTTTTGGCCATGGCGCTCTTCAATTTTGGAATGCCTTCTTCCGAATAAAAGTCTTTGTCAAGCCAACCTTGCCTTTGCCAATAATGATAATCTTCCGGCAAGAAATCCTTATGGAGGGTGACCTTGGTTTTCATAAGGTTGAAAAACATCAGCTCTCGAAACAATATTTTTCTGTGCTCCGAGATAAGGGCCGAATGGAAATCTTTGGCGGCCTGTTCGATTTGATTGAGCACTTTCGCCCTGTATTTGCCGCCGTTTTTGAAACCCGGGTAAACAACTTCAAGCTCCGTGCACATTTTAAACCCCCATGAAAATGCAGGGAATCGCATGTACGCTAACGTTTCTTTGCCACCGGTAAGTTCTGTTGTCACGATAAACATGGCTGCCTTGTCGCGAAATCGCGGTTGATGACACATATAGGCAAAACGGTCATAGAAATTCTTCATCAACGCCGATACCGTGTGAACATATACTGGGGAAATGAAGATAATTCCATCGGCGGCTAGCATTTTATCCCTCAACAGAATCGAATCATCTTTGCAAGGGCATCTTTCTTCCCCTTTCTTCATGCAGACAAGACAGCCTTGGCAATATTTCAGGTTTAATTTTTTCAGTACCAGAAATTCAAATTGAACATCACCCATACCCGCTATTTGCTCTTCAACGAGCTTTGCAATTTTATACGTATGGCCGGTAGGACGCGGGCTTCCGGAAATAACCAAGATATTCTTCATGATGTTACGCCTTTCTCAAAGTCGTTTGTTCGATCCATATGCAGTGATCCACCAATCCCAGAGATGATAAATTCCTTTTTAAGTTGTAGGCGAGAGTTGATCCTTCCCGGTGAACCTGGGCCGTATCCCATAGAAGTGTGATAGAAAAATCACCAGCGATCAGGGCGTTCCGGTAAATTTGGTAGCTCAATAGCGCGCTGCTCTTTTGTATTTCCTTTTCAAAGATACGGATTCTTTTCAGCACCTCATGTTGGGTTTTGCTGCTGGCTTGAAGGCGCAAATTTTCCATCCACTGCATTGTTTTATATCCTATTCCTTGATTTTTATTTTAGTATCTGTTTCTCATATGACTTCTTGCAGAGGAAGATAGCGACAATCGTGCCAAAAAAATATGAGTTATAAAATCTGGCAGTTACAGGATTGACACTTCTACGAAATCATAAAACTACAAAATATGGCAGTTATTAACTGCAAAATAATTCAGCATTGAAATAAACTGCCAAATATCGTAGTATGTGCTTTGCCAACCTACGCGTCCTTTCTTCAGGAGTCGAAATTATGGATAATGTAAATGCCGATGGCATGGAATTCTTCCGGCAGATCACGCTTAGGATCTGCGGCAGTCTGGACATTGAAAAAGCATTGTTTAATACCTTTTGCTATATTGGCCAATATATTCCGGCGGATGAAGTCTCCTACACCCACTTCGAAGCCAATATGGGCGCCATAAAGTTCGTAGCCTGTGCAACTCAGGAAGGCGGCAAAGACCTTGGGCTAACGCCGATGCCCCTTTCAAACCAATTGGCTGCCTGGTTGAAGAAAGATATTCCCAGGGTAGATGCCTATATCATGAACCGGCCAAGTGACCATCCGTTAGTGGATGCCGTTACAAAATTCCGAGGGATGGACATGAACACTTCCATTCTCGTCACACGTCTTTTGCTGGATGGACAGTTTCTGGGGTCGTTTAACGTTGTCTGCAACGGAATCGATCGATATACAACAAAGCATTTGAATTTAATCTCCACCGTAAAAGAACCCCTTGCAATCGCCCTGGCAAATTGTTTGCGGCACAGAGAGGTTCTGCGCCTCAAGGAATTAGGGGAGGAGGATAACCGGTATTTAAAAGACGAGTTGAATAGCAGGCTGAACAAAACGATTATCGGTGCAGAATTCGGTCTCAAAAGGGTGATGACTAAAATTCGACAGGTGGCGGGAAGCGTCAGCCCTGTATTGCTTCAGGGGGAAACCGGGACGGGAAAGGAGATTGTTGCCCATGCCATACACCATCTTTCACCGCGCTCTGACGGTCCATTTATCACCATTAATTGTGGTGCAATCCCCGGCGGACTGATTGACAGCGAATTGTTTGGCCACGAAAAGGGAGCGTTTACGGGTGCCGTCTCCTCATATCGGGGCCGTTTTGAGCGCGCTCAGGGAGGGACGGTATTCCTGGATGAAATCGGTGAATTGCCGTTGGAAGCACAGGTAAGGCTTTTAAGAGTATTGCAGGAAAGGGAGATCGAACGTATTGGATCAACTGAGACAACCAAGGTTGACATTCGTGTGATTGCCGCCACACATCGCAACTTGGATGCCATGGTGTCCAATGGCGGCTTTCGGCAGGACCTGCTGTATCGACTGAAGGTTTTTCCAATCATTATTCCACCATTAAGGGAACGCAAATCGGATATTCCAGCTCTTGCACAGCATTTTCTTCAGAAAAAAGGACGAGAATTGGGCGTTCAACGCCCACCTGAAATGACGCAGGATTTTCTCGACCGGCTGCTTTCATACGACTGGCCGGGAAATGTCCGAGAGTTGGAAAACCATATTGAACGCTATTTGATATTAAACAGGGGGGAGCCGCTGCCGTTCGAGCAATCTCCGGAGATTAAGCCAGTTCCGGACGACGCTCCAATGGACAACAACGCAAGCTCGATACTGTCGCTTGATGAAGCCATGAAACAGCATATTCAAAAAGCCATGACACATTGCCATGGACAAATTGAGGGCCGCGCCGGGGTCGCTCATCTTTTAAAAATCAAACCGAATACATTACGCGCCCGCATGAGAAAGCTCGGTATTGCATATGGAAGGAGGAGAAAGCAAACAGCAGGTAATAAGGAGTAAAACATCGACCCAGTTCAGCCCTGTTTTCGCCAGACCATATCATCCGGGAAAAGGTGATTTCCGGTGGCAATATCCAGGGGAGCGGCCAGCCACTCTTTGGTCGTCTCCACCCAGGTCTGGAAATGGGGGGTCTGCTTGTGCCGCTCAAAAGCCTGTTCGCTGGTATAGACCTCATAGAGGTGCAACAGCTCAGGGTCGGCGTGATCCTCGACAATGTTGAACAGCAGGCAATCGGGCTCGTTTTGCACCGAGCCGCGACCGTCGGCCAGCATGGCTTGGATGAATTCCGAACGGTATTCCGGTTTAAACCGGACCTTAACGATGACGGCAAACATACGCTCCTCCTGATGTGCGGGTTGCTATCGGTATAAAGGCTTCTGATAGAATCAATTAAAAACGGCCACCAATGTAATGTCAAGATCAAAGCAATCTCGGTCAGGAGGGCAATGGGGTCTGCTCTTGACGCTTGATAGGGACAAATGCATCAAGGGCAGACCTATTAGTCTTGGTCTGATGTTTGTGCTGACGCTTTATCGATATCGATTATTTTACCATTAGAATAGTCTTTGGAGGCATAGCGCGTAATTCTCATGAGTTTGGCGGTGATGCTGCCCAGGCGTTCAACCTGTTCCAGTATGGCATTGGCATGCCCGTAATGGGAGCTGTCCTTCTCAATACCCATCAGCAACAGTTCAGAATAGCCGGTAACGGCCTGCATGGGCTGGTTCAATTCGTGGCACACGGCGCCGGCTGTCTCCAGTACGCCTTGAAGTTTAGCCAGGTTGCGCGATTCTGCTTCGGCCTGCAGACGATACTTTAATTGACGGTTTATGATCAGGCCGCCTATGCTCACGGCGGCCAAACCAGCCAGCCAGATAACCGCAAGAAGGGTAATGAAAGACACCAGCCGGGCATGGTGGATGGCCAGAAAAGGTGAGAGCGGTACTGAAACGCCGATACCACCGCGGATGTCGCCCACCTTATAGCCTTGGGCGCTATGACATCTGAGGCATCCGCTTTCCGTTATCAATGGCCGCATCAGACGCACAAACGGCTGCCCCTCCATGACCACCACATCACTCTGCTCTTTTAATCCGTTTTGAAATGCCTGCAGCGCCTTGCGTTCCCATTGATCCGGCGCGTTGGCGGGCCGAATGCAATTCAGGCTCGTGATATGCCCCCTGACACCGGTGGTTTGCATTGCCAATTCGTGGGCCTGGCGCGTCATATAGGCAGGGTTGATCAGCGTCAGCTTTCGATGCGATGGTGTGACAATATCTCGTTCAGGAACATCCAGATAGGGATTGGGTTGGGTGGAGGCGGTTATTTCTGCATAGACACCGCCGCGGTCTGCATTCCAGCGGCGGTAAAGGACATCCTTTTCATATGCTGTGCGGGCCTCTATCTTGGCACCCTCTATGGCTTCGGATCTCTCTTCCCGATAATTCCATACCATGGAAAGGGCGATTAAAATGGTCCAGACGGTCATGATCCCGAATGCATAACAGCCCAGGCGAACCGATTTTAAGCGGGTTTCATTGCTAATATCGAACATCTTGCACGCAACTCATTTAACAGGTCCAGCGGTCCGATCTGTTTTCAATCTATTCGAATATCCTTATTGGCATTTTTCATCAATTCTTGATGGATTCGATGAAAAAAGACGGAGTTCCCAGTGAAAACCGCCTGTATACCAGGCTTGGTGTTACTGATTATCTCCTTGTGTATTTGTTTCGCATGATTATAACATTGAATAACTAATTTCTTATTGTACAGATTCAGGGGGCATCCCAATCATCACCTTGCATGTTCGCTCCTGGAAAAAGCAAGTTCTTCTCCTATTAATCTTAGTGTAATGAATAGCCTAAAGGCAATAAATAATAAGGAGAATAAACAATGAAGATCTTAATCGTAGGAGCCGGTGCCATCGGAAGGTTTTTTGGTGCGTTTCTGGGCAATGGAGGGCATGAGGTGGCCTTCGTTGAAAAAGACGCTGAGGTGGTGAAGGCCGTCAATGAAAAGGGTGTCCAATTGAGAAAGCTCAAAGAAACCGATCCTGATGCTTTGCCCATTGTTAAGGCCCGGGCCGCTACCGATGGAGATGCCATTGGTAGCTGTGAACTGATTATTCTGGCGGTTAAAGGATACGCCACCGCTGCCGCTGCCCGAAGCATTGCCCGCCTGGTGAGCCCCGAAAGTCCCATTATGACCATTCAGACGGGTCTGGGGAATATCGAGACCATAGCCGAGATAGTCGACAGACGGAATATTCTTGGGTGTGTCACATTCCATGGCGCCACCTCCCTGCATGGATCGGAAGTCAGGCATGCCGGGGTCGGACCGACCCTGATTGGTGAGTTGGACGGACGTAGAACGGAACGCGTGGAGCGTATCAAGGAGGCTTTTGAGGCTGGAGGTTTCCAAATCGAGGTGTCAGGTAATGTCATTGGACATATCTGGGCCAAAGGATTGGTCTATTCGGCAATCAATCCCCTGACTGCCATTCTCAAACTTAATAATGGTCAAATGGTTGAGAAAATGGAATCCATAGCTTTGGCCAAACGCCTCATTGATGAAGGAAGATTGGTGGCCCAAGCATATGCCATCCAGTTACCTCAGCTGGACCTCTATGATCGGATGCTTGAAGTCTGCGGTAAGACTGCAGAAAACCTTTCACCGATGCTGCAGGACATATTAAATAACAGGCCAACCGAAATTGATGCCCTGAACGGCGCAATCTATACAATGGGAAAGCTAAAAGGCGTTGCCGCTCCGATTCACCAGACCATGACGGATATTATCCGCTTGCTTGAAAAATGGGGAAGCACTCGTGAATTGGGAAGCTGAGGCGGGATCCGCAACTCGTGTTTCATGCAGAAAAAAGTTTTAAATTTTAGGTGTTAAGTGTTAAGTGAGGGATCGAATCTGATTTGAGAGCAGGATTTGAACCGGCCGGGAGAGAGCCCGGCCCTTCGAAGAACAGTGACATAAACACAGAAACAGGTTAATGCGAATAACTATTTGAGCAAGCGAGACCAAAATGAAGATCACTCGATTCGTACCCAAAGTGCTGTTTGGCAAAAAAACATTCGACGACCTCAATGCATACATCGACGAATGTTTTCCCGATAACGACCAATACACCGTCTATGTCATCGATTCAGTGCATCGCACCACCGGTCTGTATGACCGCCTGCA
>JASFER010000074.1:0-22995 GCA_050124755.1 Desulfobacteraceae bacterium | reverse complement strand
TGATGGCCGGTTTGCTGTGCTTGGACCGGATGCTGGGATTGGAAACCACCTTGGTCTCCCCATAAGTGTCCAAAGCATTGATGATGGCGTCTAAATCAAAATCGCCGTCTTGATGGGAGAGGATCAGTCCCTGGCCAAGGTTCCAGCCCGTTAGCGTAGACTGCGTAAAACCCGCGGCTTCCTCCCGCAGGGCCGTCCAATCGATGCCGTATTGGTGCTCGTCTGACAGCACCACCTCGATGATGCGGGCTTCAATGAGTATCTGCCGGCTGAGCATTTCTTTCAAGTTGTTGACCAGTTGCGCCACCGAACGGATCACCGTTGGCGCATCTTTAAGATAAAGGCTTCCGGACAACCGGTTGAGGGCATACTTACCATTGGATGAAACCAGGCGTTTGACGTTTTCTTCCAGCACATCGTAGGCATTACCTTGACCGGCACTGCGGCCCGTCATTTTGAAATTGCCGGCCAAGCCACCGATGGCCTTGTCTTCGCCTGCGCCTAAAACATCCCCGCCAACGGCAAATTCGGAATTGATTTGCGTGTTGAGAAAATTAAGGCTGAACATGGCTTCCTGAAACGGCCGGATGCGCAAAACATTATCTTTGGATTCGTAAAACAGATCGTAGCTCACCAGTACTTCACGCAGGACCTGGGCAGCAGGCACTTTTTCAAAATTAAGGGTTAAGCGGCGCTCTTCATTTCTAATGCTGGGATCCAGGATGATGTTCATGCCCACCGCCTTTGCCAAGGAGTAGAGCACCGTCTGAATGGACTCGTCCACCATAGAGAAAGAGACAATATGATCCTCCAATGGATCATAGGCCGGTAAAACCGGCTGTGTTTCGATCTTCAGTGGAGGTCTTTTATGTATTGATTGACGCAGCTGTTTCTGACGTTGGGCCAATTTATTTGAGCTTTTTTCGATGTACTCCTGGGCATGAGCATGCGGATCTTCCGGCTTTTGGACAGGAACGGGAGCGGCTGCACATCCATAGAACCAGATAACCATGCTGACAATGGCGAACACGCTTTTCATGACGGCCCTTTCTGTCCTGCCGAAACCTCATTTTGATCCGTCGTCACTGTAGATGGGGCTGCATCTTCCAAGTAGATCCATTTACGCTCATGGTTCCGGGCAACGAGTACGCGATGGCTTTCAATTTTCAACACCCGGGTGCCGTCTTCCATGTGTGCGCCCTCGGCCATAAATTTTCCGTCCACAATGCAGTAGTTGTTCAAACCGGCCAAAACCACCAGGCTCAGTTGGAAACCGCTTTGCTCCAAAGCGTCTTTCGCTGCGATCCCGTCTCCGATGGCCGCCTGGTCGGGCACCTGATAGCCGAAAAGGGAAAGCTTTTTGCCCGCCACCGGTCGTTTTGCAGGAACGGCCAGCAACGGCATGCGTCCATACAGCTTTTCCATCAGGCGTACCTGTTTTTCAGCGGGTACCTTGATATTGATTGCGGCCCGCTGTGGTATCCTATTATGGCTCTCTCTATTTTGCCATAGGCCGGTCCCCATGTAGACTCCCATAGCCGCGAGAGCGGCCATGCTTACGCTGAGGACTGTCACACCATGGTACTTGCGTTTCATGTCATCGGCCTGCTGAGTTTGAGGACCACCTGGGATTTGTTGATCTGTGTCTCAAAACGGCTCTCTTCAACGCGATATCCCCGGGCTGTCATTTGGCTGAGGAACTTCTGGTATCCACCGTGAGCAAGCTCGAAGGGCGCATCAATTTCACCGGATAACGCCAATCGCAGCCGATCCGAACCGAAATCCACTTTCAGGTATTGTAAGCCCAACTGCTTTAAAGCGGTTTGGGTTAAATCATCCACGATCTGCTGATAGGACGGCGCATTCCGGTTTCGATCCAATTGCTCGATAAATTTTAGAAGACCATCAAAATCTTCCCCCAGCGCTTTTCGGGGCATACTCATCTGGATCTGCCCGATCTGTTTTTGTACCACCTCCACGCGCTGTTGCAATTTACGGGCATCGGCCCGGTAGCCAACCAAACCGCAGAGCAAAACAACGACAAGTAAGGCCATGGCAACGTTGACGGCCGGCGCCCACCGCTTGCTGTAGTGGCAAAGCTTTTCTTTAAAGGCGGATAGGCTTTTAGCAGCGGACTGCGCTTCTAATACGAGCGGTAAAGAAACGCTGTGGCTTGTCTCTCCCAATTGCATTGTTCTACGATCCGCGGCAACCAGACGCCGCTGCCATTCTTCCGGCCAATCGGGTGTTTCATCCGCATTGAGCCAGTTAATATGGACAATTTTACTCACCTCAGTTCGCTGTTCATGCTCTACGGCTTCGATATCAGACTTAACCGTTTCCCAAAGGGTGTCGATTTGCTCTTTTTCAGTATCAAAGGCCACACACCGATTGGCGAAGCACACTTGATCTTTGGAACCC
Organism: Desulfobacteraceae bacterium; assembly: GCA_050124755.1. Classification (GTDB taxonomy): domain Bacteria; phylum Desulfobacterota; class Desulfobacteria; order Desulfobacterales; family Desulfosarcinaceae; genus JARRKU01. The sequence continues at coordinate 20,574 of JASFER010000074.1, read as the reverse complement.
ACCACCACCTCTGCAAAACGTTGATGCCTGAAGACAACCGCTACGGGTGCTTTGGAACCGGCGCGGCACACCATGTCCCAAAGCACGCCATACAATGCAAAGACCAGTGTAATGTCCTCTTGTTGCCCGGTTTCAACCATATAGTAATGGGTCAACCGGGACGGCACTGCGGTGAAAAAAATATCGGTGGTGGTTTTTCCCCGTTTTTTCTTCCAATGGGTGAAGATGTCTACAGGCTCCTCAAACTCGCCGGTCTCTTGCAGCTTGCGCCGCACCAGCAATTCGGCATACTTGACAGGCCCCTCCACGGTCATGACCCTGGACATGCCCTCCTGAAAATCCGTCACCAGCCGCTTGTCCTCCGGAACGTCGCGCAGATCGTCAATGTGGGCAAGGTTCTCTCCATCCCGGTGGATGAGCTCCCCGTCCAACTCTAGGATTTGGGCTATGGGCTGCTTAGCTGCCATTAACGCCTCGCTGCAAAACGGCCTCTGACCGACAACTGAACGTCCGCAGGCCCTTCAGGCTCGGCTCTGGAAACGGCGCCCCCCCTTTGGTTTTTGTTGGGCACTTTGATCTCCAGGGATATGGGCCAATAATACGCCAGGGATGAATCGCTGCACAGGTAGACGATCTCCTGTGCGGCCTCAAAATCCAACGGCGCCTGCACGTTGACATCATACAGCGTCCAGGCATCGGGTTGCAGTTTTAAGCTGCGGGCGCGTTTGGAAAATTGGAACGCCCTTTCCAGGATCGCTGTTTTACGTACCAGTTCCCGATGCTGCCGGTTAAGCGTGCGCAAATGGGTCTGGTGAGCCAGCAGTTGCTCCTGCCGCCACGCTCTGAGTGCATAAGCGCTCAAAAACCCGTATGCGGCTGTGCATACCCCCACCGCCAGGAAAAGGGTAAAGATGTAATGGCCGATGACTTTGATGGCACTCTCCTGCTAGAACTGCATAATCCAATAGGCGGTATTCACGGTCACTGGGGTGGTTACATCCCAGGCAGCGCCGGTACTGCGAACGAAATCACCGTCCGTACCGTCGGCCTCACCGTCGATCATGGTATCAATGGCCAGAGCCAGTTCAGCCGGGATGTTATTGATGATCATAACGTTGCGGTTATTGCCGGGGCTGTTGTCCCAAGTAAATGCAATATCAAGGGTATTGGTGTTTCCCTGACTGTTGACGTAGTTGTATTGATAGGGAACACCGGAGACGTTGGTGGGCGGCACATCCAGTCCGATATCGTCTATACCTAGAAATGTGGGCGGCGTACCATTTTCAAGCGCAGCTTGGCCGGCAACCGTCGGAGCGGCCCCGGTGCCGTTGGAGCTGTCGGCCTGGCCGTTCTGACCGGCCGCTGCACCGTCCCAGGTGTCTCCCAGGATCTTGCCGGTGCGGTCGTAAAAGTTGAGATAGGACAACCGCCAGCCGTTGAGGAATTTGGAATAGATCCGCTTCTGCTCGGCTCCACGTACAAGATCTTTGCCTTTGACGATGGCGCCGATGATAATTCCGATGATAATGAGCACCAGCGCCATCTCCACCAGCGTGAAGCCTTTATCATCCTTTAATTTCCCCATGGCATTTCTCATTCTTTGAATCATGATCTGTCACCTCTTTTTTCAATTTTCATTCAAGGGCAAAACGCTCTCAAGGTTATTATCGGCTCTCATTTCAATCGGTTTAGCTATTATTTTGATAGCTTAGGCACATCCGTGAATTGTAAGGCAGCATAAATTGTGCCATCACCTAATCTCTTCTTAACCTATTGATATCTATATACTTAAATAATGTCCAAGGTTGTCGTCGTCAATTTAATGACAAGGGTCCACAGGCAGTAAAATGACGCTTGGATTCTGACGAGCAGGATGCAGCAATTCCCGGTAAACATGATAATGCCTTCTATGGATTGTCTTATCATTATTCCTAATTAAGCGCTTATGGGGTTTATCCCCACACCCGCGTTCGCTTCCCCGAGAATTGCTGAGCAGGATGGATATGGGTTGGGTAAAACGACTGCTTATGCTACAAGCAGACCTTGCTAGTGCTGCATGGACACGAAACACTTAGGAAGGATATAAATTGAAACGTTCCCCATGGCTGCCCTATTTTTTGCTTGTCCTCACGGTGCTGTTCTGGTCCGGTAATTTTGTCCTGGGCCGCGGCGTTCGGGAGCTGATTCCGCCGGTTAGCCTCAATTTCTGGCGATGGATGGGTGCGTTTGCCGTTTTATTGCCTTTTGGTCTGCCCCGCATCCTCCGCCAAAGGGACTTGTTCCGCAAACATTGGAAAATGGTCCTCTTATTGAGCATCCCCTCCATCACCGTTTTCAATGCCTTTATCTATACCGCTCTGCAGACAACGACGGCCACCAATACGGCATTGGTCAATGCCATGGTCCCTATCCTCATTGCCCTGACGGCATGGCTGGCTTTGGGTGAACGTCTGAGCCTGCTGCAATGCGCGGGGGTGCTGATCTCTCTGCTGGGACTGCTTTTCATTGTCACCAGGGGAGACCTGGCCATCTTGCGAACCTTGACCCTGTCCTCAGGAGATCTATGGACGTTGGGCGCCGCCACGTCATGGGCCGTTTATTCGGTCATGCTGCGAAAACGTCCGGGCGAGATGGATCCCATAGCGTTTTTAACCCTGCTTGTGGGATTCGGGCTGATTTTTGCTTTGCCGTGGTATTTGTGGGAACTGAGCAATAAAGGCGGGTTTTCCCTTTCGCCGGCCAGCATGGCCAGCCTGGTTTATGTTGCGCTTTTTCCTTCGGTATTGTCCTATATTTTTTGGAATAACGGTGTGCACAAGGTGGGGGCCAACCGTACCGGCATCTTCATCCATTTGATGCCGGTGTTTTCCATCATCATGGCGGTGCTTTTTCTGGGTGAACGGCTGCGTTTGTTTCATGTGGCGGGCATGTTGCTGATCTTTACCGGCATTGCCTTGACCACCAGACCGGTCAAAGGGAAAGCCTAGAATCTACGACTATGCTTTGACGCGCTTGATGGCCGCGCCGAGCTGCTCGAACTTGCGTTCCAGGAATTCGTAGCCCCGATCCAGGTGGTAGACACGCAACACTTCAGTGGTATTTTCGGCGATCAATCCGGCTAAAATCAGGCAGGCACTGGCCCGCAGATCGGTAGCCATCACCGGAGCGCCGGAGAGCCTTTCAACGCCTTTGACCAGGGCAGAGTTCCCCGAAACAGTGATATCCGCCCCCATACGGCGCAGCTCGCTGACATGGATGAAGCGGTTTTCAAAGATGGTTTCGGAGATCAGGCTGGTACCCCGGGCCACGGTCATGAGCACCATAAACTGGGCTTGCATGTCGGTGGGAAAGCCCGGATACGGCAATGTTTTGACGTCCACGCTGGAGATGGCGCCACCGCCCCGGACACGGATGGTATTTTGATGGACATCTATTTGCGCGCCGGTCAATCGCAGCTTGTCGATGACGGCATTGACATGGTCAGGATCGGCGCCGTTAATGGTGACGTCACCTCCGGTCAGGGCTGCGGCGGCCATAAATGTCCCGGTTTCAATGCGATCTGGAATAATGGGAACTTCAACGGGATGCAGGGCCTCCACGCCGTCAATGATCATTTCGGAAGTCCCGGCGCCTTCAATGCGTGCACCCATCCGATTGAGCACATCCGCCAATGCCTTGACCTCCGGTTCCCGGGCCGCGTTGCGCAGCACCGTGGTCCCCTGTGCCAGTACCGCCGCCATCATCAAGTTTTCCGTCCCCGTCACGGTGACCACGTCAAAATAGATGTCGGCGCCCTTGAGCCGGTCGCAGGAAGCTTCCACATAGCCGTGTGAGAGGTCGATTTGAGCGCCCAATTGCTGCAGGCCTTTAAGATGCAGATTGATGGGCCGCGCACCGATGGCGCAGCCGCCCGGCAGCGATACGCGCGCTTTTTTCAACCGTGCCACCAAAGGCCCCAGAACCAGGATGGACGCCCTCATTTTGCGCACCAGGTCATAAGGGGCTTCATGGTTGTTCAAACCGGCGGCATCCACCTTGACGGTGTGGCCGTCGGTTTCGCTGCGCACGCCCAAATGGTTCAGCAGATCCAGGGTGCTGCGAATATCCCGAAGGTTGGGCACGTTGGTATAGGTGTTTGGACCATCGCACACCAATGCGGACACCAGAATCGGCAGGGCCGCATTCTTGGCTCCGCTGACCTGAACTTGTCCGGTTAACCGGCGGCCGCCTTGTACTAATATTTTATCCATTGATTTAATTGCTCCGGTTGGTGGTTAATTATGCTTCGCCTAAAAAGAAGCGCTGAACCTTGAAAAGCAAAAGCGTTTCCCACACACGCTGATGTGGGAAACGCTATAAATTATCCGTCACACGTCCGGGTCGCCCTAGTGGTGATGGCCGTCCTTGCCCTGGATGGTGTCGATGACTGATTTAAGGATGACATAGGTCATGCCCATGCCGATGACGCTCAGCGCATACCACAGTCCGCCGTGAAACACGTAGTGGCCCATATCCCATACCCACTCAAAGCTGATATATGGCAACATTTATCTCTCCTTATGCTTCTGCCGGTTTGAGTTCTTCGGACGCCGGCGCCTCCGGCTTTTCTTCTTCCACCGCCTCGGCCCCGGCGGCGGATGCATCCGCTTCAATGGGGTTCAGCTCCGCCTCCTGGGGGAAAATGGGCAGGTAGCGGTAGGAGATCATGATCAGGATCACACCGTATGCCACCGGCAGGATGGTGGTCATTATTTCCTGCCAGGTCGGCCAATACATGGCCCAGGTGTCGAAACTCATCACCGGCACCGCCATGGTCTGCAGCACCATGACCCAGCGGTTGAGAGAGACGCCGATGATGCCCAGCAAAAAGGCCGCGACCCTGAGAAAATTATTCTCCCGGGTGGGTTTGCAGATCAAGATGAGGCCGGGCAGGAAACCGCACAGGATGATCTCGGCAATCCAGATCCAGTGTGTGTAGAGGGGATTGCCCTCGTAAAAGAAGGTCCACTTGAAGCCCTGGGCAGGCGCGGTTTTGAACATCCAGTAGAGCTGGTCCGCGCTTTTGGCAATGATATAAGTGATGATCATCCAGCCGGAGATCTTGGCCAGCAAGTAGATCACGTTGTCCTTGACCAGTTTCTTGCCGGCGATCTTCTCCGTCATCCAGGTGATGAACAGGGTAAAGCAGGGACCATAGGCCGCGGCCGACCAGGTAAACAGGAAAAAAGTGAAGGGCCAGATCAGGATGTGCTCCCGGAATGCATAGGGCCGACCGAAAAGGACGCCGGCCACACCGCCCAGAGAGCCCTGGTGGAAAAAGGAGAGGAAGGCGCCGGTGGCGGCAAATACGGCCATAATGCCGTGCATGTTGTGGCTCATGTGATGAAAGAAGGGCACCCTGTCGATCTGGCGGTTTTCCAGAATCAACGGAATGTACTCGATGGTCAGCACCGCAAAGTAGCACGAAAGGCAGAAGGCCACTTCCGTCAGCATGGAGTGCACGTTGGCGTGCCAGAAGATGAACCAGTTGCGCAGCGGCTGTCCCACGTCGATGGCCAGAATCAACAACGCCGAGCTGTAGCAGATAAAACCGATCAGCACCGCATAGTTGATGATGTTCTTGAGTTCATCCTTGCCGAAGATATACTTCAACAGGCCGGAGAAAAAGGCGCCCCCGCCCAGAGCGATCACCGCCAGGTCGGCCCAGATCCAGAGGGCGAACCCGTAATAATCGTTCATGCCGGTGACGTTCAACCCCTTGATCCAGCACTGCAGCATGGCATAGACGCCCACGAGCAGGACAACGCCTGCCACGGATAGGCCGATCAAGAATTTCGGTAGGGAACACCGTTTGACGCCCTCGGGTATCAATGCAGAATCCATAAGGTTTGTGCTCCTTGCTCGTTACAACGCGTTAAACATTTTATGGTACCACCCTAGTGCCCGGAGGACGCCGGCGCATGCGCAGCGGCTTCCATTTGCACTTGGTAGTTGTCTCCGGCCTTGCGCACCCACTCGCGGCTGGAGAGATAATAGATTTTGGTGTTGGTCCCCAATCGCTCCAGCAGGCGGAAGGCGTGCGGATTTTTAGATTTATAGTGGTGATGCGGATCCGGTTGGGCGATCTGGTGGACCGCATGTTCGGGATTGTTCAAATCGCCGAAGGTAATGGCGCCGGCCGGGCAGGCCTGGGTGCAGGCCGTCTGGTACTCATCCTCTTGGAGATCCCGCCGGTCATCGTTATAGGCCTTGTTTCTGGCCGCCTGGTAGCGATGGAAACAGAAGCTGCACTTTTCAACCACGCCCCGCATCCGCGGTGAGACATTGGGGCTCAGATAGCGCTCCATGCCTTCGGGCCAGATGGGATCCCACCAGTTGAAATAGCGGGCATGATAGGGGCAGGCGGCCATGCAGTACCGGCAGCCGAAACAGCGGGTGTAGATCTGGCTCACAATGCCGGTCTCTCTGCTGTAATCGGTGGCCACGGCCGGGCATACGGAAACACACGGTGAGTGGCCCTCGTGCTGGCCGGCGCATTGCTGGCACGGCCGGGGAATATAGCACACGTCGGTATTGGGAAATTTCTCACCGTTGGTGATTTTATAAACCCTCATCCAGGTGATGCTCAGCCGCTTGTCCGTCTCGTCCTCCTTGAACGGGACGTTGTTTTCGGAAAAGCAGGCCACCATGCAGGCGCCGCATCCGGTGCACTTGTCCAGATCAATGACCATGCCGTAGCGTTTGGGTTGGTGTTTTGTCTGCGCGTGTTTCATCAGAACCTCATTTTCAACAGTTTGACTTAGGCCAGTTTAGCCCCAATCCCCCAGGCCGCGTCCAGACCGGATGCCGGATCCTCCACAGGGCCGATGAGTTGGTTGACATTCACTCCTTTTCCCGCCACAAAGCCATCGTAGGCGGTGTGGCCAAGTCCGCGCGGCATGGCGACCACGCCGGGCATAATGCCTTCCTCATGATGGATACCGACCCGGGCCTGACCGACCGGAGTCGTCAGCGTGGCTTTCTGACCGTCGGCCAAACCCAGTTGCTTGGCGGTTTCCGGGTTGATTTCGACATAACCGTCCCGACCCTTGATAATGGTATCGGAAACGGTCTTCATCATGAAAGGCGTATCGCCGATGTAGCGGCTGGCCAGACGAATGGAGTCGAATGGAACCAGGACCAGGGGGTAGGCATCGTCTTTCCCCTCCAGCGCCACCTCATCCGCCAGATAGATGGCGCCAAGATCGTCGTTCATTAATGCGAACCTGCCGCTTGCGGTCTCGAACCATTGCTGAACGCTGTCCGCAGCGGTCCATGCGCCCTTCTCTGCGAGCACGTCCCACTTGTCCATCAGGGTCATTCTCAGGCAGGTTTCGTAATCCTTCCAGGGGAAAGCGCCGGCCACGGTCCCCTTGAGGGCTTTGGCGATCTGAAGAATGCTGTCGCCGATGTGCCGGGTGTCGTAGAGCGGGTCAACCACCGGCCGGCACAAGCCGACGGTGGGTCGGGTCACGCCGGCGGTTACCGGAACATCCTCATATCTTTCAAGATAGATGTGATTGGGCAGGATCAGATCGGCATGCATGGCGGTTTCATCCATAAAAGAGGAGAAACTCACCACAAACGGAATTTTGTCAAAAGCCGCCGTGACGGCTTGGGAGTTGGGCAATGAGTAGCAGGGATTGGCCTCGACCACCAGGAGGGCCTGAAGCCCTTCAGCCGCATTGGCCAATCGGTGGGTCAGGTAGCGGACATGGGGAAACTTGTCCGTGCCGGCCCCGTCCAGTCGCGGTGCCTGCAACCCGGCAGCGGCCACGCTGTCGGTCTCGATATCCGGCCAGTCGATATAATCGTAGGCCGCCAGAGCCTGCACGCCGCCCGGGCGATTGATATTACCCACCAGGGCATTCAGTGCGTGCACCGCCAGGGCCTCTTTCAGGCTTCCGGGCACCTGGCCTTTGCCTTTTCCATAGAGGGCCAGAGGCTTTTCCGCCGCAGCGAACGTCATGGCCGTCTCTTCAATGGCGGTAACATCGAGGCCGATCTTTTCGGCCACTGTTGCAGGCGCATACTTTTCCCGCACCATGCGCTCAAAACCGTCAAACCCATCGACGCTGCCGCTGATGAAATCCCGGTCCACCGCACCTTTGGAAATGATAACATGGGCCATGGCCAGCGCCAAGTCCGCTTCGCCTCCCGGTTTGATGGCCAACCATTTATCGGCTTTGGCCGCCGTATTGGACAGGCGGGGTTCCACCTGAACCACCGTTCCATGCAGCTCCTTTAATTTGCTGTTGGCTCTGAACATGCGCACCGGTGAGCCGTAGCCATCCAGAATCGAACTTCCGAAACTCAAAATAAAATCGGCGTTCTCAACGTCCACACCCACCGGTCCGACGGCCCCTTGGGTCAGGTAAGCGACAGTTTCATAAGCATCCTCGACCGTGGGCATGCGGAAAAAGTTGGGCGATCCATAAGCGGACATGAAACGGCGCAGCAGTTGGGGGACCGTGCCCACATCTTTGGGCGCAATGCAGCCGACGGATTGCGGCGCGCCCTGGCTGCGGATCTCGCCCAACTTGGCGGCGACTTCGGCAATGGCCTGCTTCCATGAAATGGTTTGCCACTGGCCTTGTCCCCTGTCGCCCACACGCTTGAGCGGTGCTTTGATGCGCGTGGGGCCGTAGAGCAGCTGAAGCCCTGACAATCCCAGCATGCAGATACCGCCATCGTTCAGTGGATGGCCATCGGCGCCTTCAATCTTTACCGCTCGATTGTCGATCTTGCGAACACTGATGCCGCAACCGCCCGGGCAAAGGGTGCATGTCGAACGGGTGTAGGAACCTTCACCGTCGGGCGGTACCGGCGTCCAGGTCCAGTTCTGGGACCATATGGAAGCGTCGTCCAACAGTTTCCAGGGCAAAGGAGACAAAGCCGTACCCGCGGCGCCGCCGGCAACAAAGGATAAAAAACATCTTCTGGACAGTTTCATACAATTACCTCAACCTGAGAAGCCATCATTGGTCAATGTATGGTTATGAATCATTGTCTTGGGTCTGCCTTTTCATCGTTTGGATGGTTGCAAACTATTTGTGGCAAACAAAGCAGGCGTCGCGCCCCGTCTGGACACTGGAATCGTGAATGCCGGCTGTTTCATGGCACCCGGCGCAATCATCCATTTTCATGCGATCCCAGGTGTTGTGTTTAAATCCACCGATGCTATGGCCCCAGATATCGCGGCTGTAGCCGGTGATGCGGTTCTCTTCATAGGGCTTGAGGCTGTCGGAGGTACCGATATGGCCGTGACAGGTGACACAGTCCAACTGGGCGCCCTTGATATGCGCTGCATGGGAAAAGAACACGCAGTCCGGTTGCCGTGAGTAAATCAGCCACGGCACTTCGCGCCCTCGAGCCACATACTGTTCGACAAAAACAGCCTCATCTTCGGACTCACCATTGACCTCTTCATGGCAGTCGATGCACTGCTCCAGGCGGGGAGTGCCTGAAAAGGTGCCGTCGGCACGGAGAAAATGGCAGCTTTCACAGCTCTCATCAACCAGTTCCAGATGCAGTTTGTGACTGAAATCAAATGGCTGGTTCTTTTTTACATAGAGCGCTTTGGGAAAAACCGCCCAGCCGACAACCATGCTGAGGGCAAGGCCGATGATGAAGAAGAGTAGAAGGTAGGCGCCGCCTCCCGAGGGGGGTGATGTGTGGGAGTGGGCGTCTTTGGTTAAGTCCTTGGGGGTTACGTCCTTGGGTTTCGGATCTTCATTACTGCTCATGGACACTCCGTCTTAACGTTTATGGGATCCAATCCACTCAACCGATTCAATAAAAAGAAAGTGAAACCACTGTCAGATTTGCACTTTCAATGATATGACAATCGGGCCTTTCGCCCGAATTAAAGCCTATCTATATAAAATCTTTATGAAAATCCCTGAGCATCAAAACCTAACACAAAGTCTTGGCGAAAGGATTTTTAATATCGAGAGCACCCCACTTTGTCAAGTCAAATCATCCTGTAGGTTTACCGTAACTATGCAGTCCCGGCAGCAGGTTTACACCGAAATAGGTAAACATGACCGCTGCAAATCCGATAATGGTCAGCACGGCGATGCGCTTGCCGCGCCAACCGCGCATCATCCGCGCATGCAGCAGGGTGGCATAGACAAACCAGGTGATCAGCGACCATGTCTCCTTGGGATCCCATCCCCAGTAGCGCCCCCAGGCCGAGTTGGCCCATACGGCCCCGGAAATGATGCCTGCCGTTAAAAACAGGAATCCGAACATGGTCAGCCGATGGGTCAGTTCATCAAGCAGAGAAGCACTCGGCAGCCGTCCCATCAATCCTGAATCCGCCTGATTTTTCTTTTTAAGCAGATAGATGATGCTGATGCCGAAGGCCAAGCCAAATGCAGCGTATCCGATAAAGCAGGTAATGACGTGTGCGATCAGCCAGTTGCTTTTCAAAGCCGGAATCAGCGGTTGAATTCTGGCACTGGTCCCGAATGAAGCGTAGGCCAGGGCAAAAAAGGCCAGGGGTATGACGAAACTGCCGACAATCCTGTTCTTATAACGTGCCTCCACAAGCAAGTAGATGACACTGAGGGTCCACGCAAAAAAGACCAGAGATTCATAAATATTGGACAGCGGTGCATGGCCATAGCCGCCACCTATTTGATAGGACTCGTACCATCGCCAAAGAAAACCGGCCCCATTGCCCACACAGGCCGCAATGGTCGCCCAGGTAGCCGCCTTTCCGGCGATCTCTTTATGAAACGCCCAGGCAAAAACGTACAGAATCCAGGCCAACCCGTATATGAAGGTTACCATGGATAACAATAATGAAGAATTAAACATCATGATTCACCTATTTGTATTTTGCGGCTTCATCAATAAGAAGGTGCTTCATTGGAGCCACTTTTCAGGGATAGCATGTTTATCGTAAACACAGGTTTTTCGTGTTGAATTTCAAGTTAATTGTCGGTATCGTTTTTTCTTGCACCCAATGAGGCCAACCTGTCCGCCAGCCGGTCCAATTTGTATTGAAAGCCCACCTTATTCTTGTTCGACTTTCCCGATACCATTACCGAAACTTCTTGCCCTTTGGGCTGGACCTCCAGCACCACCTGTTGATGGGACATGAAAAATGTCACCATGCAACCTGCGATTATCATGATGAACCCGGCATACACCAGCCCCACGCCGGGATCTTTGGTGATTTGAAGACCGGTGAAATATCTCTTCTCAACCATCCGGCCTGCTTTTAAAACGCTGATCACCAACTGCCCGCCACGCATACTATCAAACTTGGGAAATTTTATGGGAAGCAGTATTGAAAGGGGGGCACCCTCTTTGGGGGTAAGGGTGCCAAGCAGCGCGGGGCCGACGGCCATTCCCCTGAATTGGGCTTCCGGGTGATAATCTTCAATAACGAACCGGCCCAAGCCTTCGGGAATCTCGACCGGCTGCTTGAAAGGGGCTTTAATCGTATAGCTCATCCCGGACGCTTTGCTATGGAAGCCAAGTACAATTTCCTTGGAAATGTCGATGGTCGCGCCCGGATTGTTCATCTCGCCGTAGCTGGCCTGAAAAATATTGATCCCTTTGTATCGCAAAGGGTCATTGACGATAATATCCTTCTGGAGGACCGGCTGTCCGTTTTCAATAATGGTGAGTTTGGAGCGAAACTCCTTGGGCGCGCCCGTGTCATAAAACTGCACATCAAAATCGTCACATTGAATGGTAAAGGGCAATTTGAGGGTTCCCTCAGCGAACCGCAGTTGAACGGTATCCGTGGTTTCGCCCTCGGCAATATTGGCAAAGCCTTCAAAACCTTTCAAAGAACTCACCAAGCCGCCGATCAGCAAAATCACGATGCTGAAATGGACGATATAGACCCCCAGACGCGTCAGACGCCCTTTTTCAGCCGTAATGGCAAATCCTTTGTCGGCGGGGACGACTTTGCAATAGCGGAACTCCTTGGACATGAACCCGCCAAAAGCATCTTTCAAGCGATCCAGGTTTCCATTCAGAATAAAATCCTTTCGGGACTTACGGCTGCGGTAACTGCCAATATTGAATTTGGGGTTTCGAGCAAAGATGGTTTTGCCGGTTACCTGAAGCCGATCGATGGAGCAAACGACGATATTAGCGGTCAACATGATGATCAGCCCCTGGAACCACCATGAATGGTACATGTCGAAAATGTCCAACGTGAATAAAACCTGATAAAGAAAGGGGCCAAACGCCCTAAAATATTCGGCCGGGCTTTCATTTTGAGGAATCAGCGTACCGACAATAGACAGAGCGGCCAGCGACAACAATACCACCACCGTCAGCTTTACCGATGCAAAAAACTTCCAGAAGCTTTCAATATAATTACCTTTTATATCAGTATGCGCTACCATTAACCAGAAACCTTTACAGTGAATGAGGTTTTACCGCGCCATGCATAGCCCATACCTCATATCAGAACTGTAAATAGGTGGCAATGGGCCATTGAACCGCAGAATATCGAACAAGGAATGTTGAATGTCGAAATAGGGTTGCTTCAACATTCTGCGGTACCTTGTTCGATATTCGAGCTTTTTTGACTTCGCAGATCATTCAGCCGGCGCTAAAATAATAGTGGCGGCATCGCCGTTGGATAAATATTTTTGGGCCAATTCCGAGATCTCTTCGACTCGGATGGCGGCATAATCTTTTTCAAACGTCCGTGCCCATTCCAGTTGTTCCGGATGACGTGCGGCGCCGGTCAATACGGAGTTCAGCCAATAATCGTTTTTTTGCCGAAGATCTTTTATGTGAGTCAAAACCGGGTCCAAGATCCTTCTGAATTCGTCTGTACCGGCATCTCTGGTGCGTAATTGATCCGCGATTTTTTGAACCTCATTAACAATGGTCTGCGCTGCCTTAGGCTCAACCTGAATAAAAATCTGGGTCATACCGTATCCTTTGTATGCACGATAGGATCGATTGTAAGCATACGGTGAATAAGCCGCCCCCAACTGCTCCCGAACGTGTTGGCGCAGTCTTTCAGAAAAAAGCTCCGCCATTATCGATAATCGGCGGGTTCGATGAATATCCCAAAAATCTTCCGTTGGATAAGCGACCACCACCAATGCTTTTGGTGTTTCTGTCTGCACCGAAAGGCTCAAGGTCTTTCCCTTGGGGAATTGGGGACCTGACACCGGTGAAACTGTTCGGGGCGCTTTTCTTTTCGGCAGGGAACCAACATATAGAGATGCCAGTTCAATGACCTGCTCCACATCAAAATCTCCAACCATGGCCAGCTCCATGGAGGCGTTGTTCAGCTGAGGGCCTATCCAGGATTTGATTTGATCAATGGTGCGTTGCTTCATTTGGTTCCACTCGGGTGTTCCGAAACGGTGATCACCACCAGCTAAGAATTTACGTCCCTTTAATGTCATTACCCCTTCCACGCTCTTCCATAGTCGCTGATGCTCTTGTTGGAATCGTTTTAATGACAACTGCCTTGATTCTTCACGGAATCCGGGATCAAGGACAAATGTACGCAACAATTGGAAAAGAAGCGGCAGTTCTTTTGGCGTTGCCTCTCCCTTTACGGCAAACATATTCTCCTTAACTTCGAATTCGGTCTTGGCCAACCGTCCCGCCAAAGCCTCCTCGAAAGCCATGCGATCCATGCCGCCGAAGCACGATTCATTCATCACCGCCTGAGTAAGCTTGGCCAAACCGGGCTGGTCCGCCGGTTCAGAAGCTTCTCCGTGACCAAAAGCAAGGGTCGCTAAAATTTGATTCTCCTTGAATCGGGTCGGCTTGAGCAACAACTGGATACTGTTTTCGAAGCGTACCTTGGTGATCCCCAGATCCTTTATCTCTTCGCGCTTTAGGATCACACCGGGTGACGTCGGTTGCGGCAAATATGGAAAAACAGCGACAGCTCTTTCGGCCGCCTGATCGACCTTGGATTTATGGCTTGAAGCATAAGCGGCTACTATTCGCTCGGCTGGTGATGGAGATCCGGGAACAAGATTGGTGTTGCCCGTCACCAACACCAACCGGTGCCCTGCCGACCAAATTTGATTGAAGGCTTGATTGGCTTGTTCGAGCGTAACATCATTGAGCGCCGGGAGGATGATTTGTGCTTTTTGGCTGGGAGACTGCACAACATGCCAATTACTGATACCGGCCATAATCTCGTGCGCCAGGGTCTTGCTTTCCCGGGTCCGCTCTTCTTCAATTGCCTTGGATAACTCTGCCCGGTAACCTTTTTTCGCACAGTTGAGCTCTGCCAAAGAAAAACCGTACAGCGTCGCTTTGCGCAGTGCTTGTTCGATATCGGCAACGGCTTTTTCCCAATTCTGCGCATTGGTATGGCCGCTTATTTCCGCATACTTGATTCGTCCGAGATAATATCCCGAGCCGACTCCGGCCGATGTCAACACCGCATCGGAATGCCGCACCATCTCGTCCAGTCTATTTTGCATCATGGAATTAACCAACGCTTGCACCATTTGGTGGTGTTGATAAGTCTTTGAGTCCAAAGGCTCCTGCTCTTGAACAATGGTCTCGATAGCGACAGTTACTGCACCGGCATCTTTTTCATAATGGTGAAACCCTTTAACTTGCGTATGTGCCATCCGGCCGAAATCCGGAACGGGACGCGACGGTTGCATTGCTTTCAAATCGTCAAATCTTTCAACAATAAGGCGTTTGGCTGTTTCTTTATTGAGATCACCGACCAGCACGAGAAACATGCGTTCAGGGCGATACCAGGCTTCGTAGAAATCGCGAAGCATCTGGTGGTCCATTCGCTGGATAACTTCGGCTTCTCCAATGGGAAACCGTTGTCCGACGATCAAACCGGGCATTTCAAAACGGTAAGCAGCTTTCAGGGTCCTGAAGCGGGCCGAATCCCGCGATCTCATTTCAGCCAAAATGACTTTCTTCTCCCTTTCGACCTCTTCAGACAATAACAAGGCCCCATCCGCATAATCTCTCAACACAAGCAACCCTTCCGAAAGGCTTTTTTCCTCCCCGCCGGGAAGCACGACATCATACACGGTTTGGTCAAAACCCGTGTGTGCATTGGCGTCCGGCCCGAATTGCATACCGATCCGCTGAAAATATTTGATCATCTCACCAGGTGGAAAATGTTTTGATCCATTGAAAAGCATGTGTTCGAGATAATGGGCCGTCCCTCTTTCTTCATCCCTTTCGTACAGTGATCCCACCTTGACGAAAAGGTGCATGCTTACACGGTCTTTGGGCGTCCGGTTCTCTTTGATCACAAATCGCAGACCATTGGGCAATCGCCCAAATTCAATACCGGGGTCGGGTAAAAGATCGCTGCTTTCATGAGGCCAGTGGGATTGATCGGAAATTCGGTTCAAAGCAGCGGACGGATTTCCCGCATGATTGCATGAAAATAACACAGCCGAGGCGAGCATAAAGCATAAAATTGATAATGCCGACCTCAGGGAACGGGTATTGACTATCGGTAGGGTATCCGCTTCAATCCTCATTAGCGCACTCTCTTTGTCAAAGGTTTACATGGTTTGCATCCGCTTTTCTTGAAACTTGGAGGCCTGAAAACTTTCCAGTACATTCAACTTCACCAATCCATCCTGGATAAAAATAATAACAACCAATCGGCAAATATCAACACAGTCAATAAAATATGACATATACCTATAAAAAGAAGGGCTGAACCTTTTTTGGGTTACAGGCCCAGTTTTTTGCAGTGGGAATAACGGTGGCCTATGGGGAGGGAGTGGTGACCAATTGGTGGAAAAAACCTTTCAGCGCCCATGGACCGCAAAAGGGCGCTGAAAGATATCAACGGAGTGATACGCGCAAAAACATTATGATGCGGCGACCGGACTCCATTTAAATCGCATCGAACCGCAAAATTAGGCTTTGATGTAAACGCCGCGCGATTTGGACTTGATCATTTTCTTTTTACTCAGCTTGTAGAGAGCATTGCTCAGTTGACGGGATTCCAAACCGGTTTTGGCCTTCAAAGTTGCGATATTGGCGCCGTTTCGGCTCTTTTTAATAACAGCCAATACGGTATCCAGAACAGTATCTTTTCCTTTTGCTGCCTTTTTGGCTGGCGCTTTTTTCGCCGGGGCCTTTTTAGCGGGTGCTTTTTTCTTGGCGGCGGCCTTCTTGGCGGGAGCCTTCTTAGCCGGCGCTGCGGCCACTTGTGTGCTGAGCTTCTCTAATTTTTGTGCAAGACTGGCCAGTGATTTGGCAACGGTCTTCAGTTGGGTCTGAACTCTCTTCATGTCGGATGCCTCCTTAATGTTTAATATTGTTACAAAAATCAACCGATATCTTCAGCCCTAATATAACTTCTTCATCTTGTCAACAACTTCTTTATAAAAAAGGAGAAAATTCTTTTTAATTTTTCCAGGTCATGCGGTCAGAATCGTCTCCTGCCGCGTCAATTAAGGAAGTAGAGCATTTCAAAGTAAAGCACTTATGAATGCCATTGTTCTTCAATCATCAAAAAAATCCAAATCTTAATCAAATACAGGGCTTAAGGGACCTCTCCCAAAGATCTTATCACTTCTATAAAAGCTCGGAACTACTATTAAGACAGCAACGAGAAAAATCTTCCGGATAAGTCTATCCGGGATTCGATATCAGCCTAAACCTGCGGACCTTTAGCAAAATCAATTTAGATTATAGGCCTGCAGACTTATCGTGCACTTCACCTTGTATTGTTCCTTGTCTACTCTACTTCTTAGTTATACCTCAAATCACAACATATTGATTCAATATATACCGTAAATCCGATATCTTGTGGTGGAAGCACTTCCCTCACCCAACCCCGGATTTTCCTTTACAGAACTTCCCTATCGTTCATCCGCACGTTATAATTGAGTCTAACGCTCCGTCTGCAGTGCTGCACCTCTCCCTATCAAATTGAGAGGGGTTGCCAAGTAAAGCATCCCAAAGGCGGATCTTCCCGGCTCTCTCTCCATTCACCTCTGATTCTTTGCCGATTTTTATGTGACGCTTGACATTGCATATGAAAAACCATAGGTCATCACCATGGACCAAACACCGATTCTTCACGACCATTCAGACGAAATAGACACAGACAACCCTGGCGCCGAACAAGGGATCGACTATGAAAAGGTGCTTAACCCTGCGCAGCTTGCGGCAGTCTGCCATGATGCAGGCCCACTGCTGGTCATAGCAGGCGCCGGCAGCGGAAAAACCCGGACGCTGACCTACCGGGTGGCGCGTCTCGTAGAAAATGGGGTTGACCCGAAAACCATTCTACTGCTGTCATTTACCCGCAAAGCCTCTCAGGAAATGTTAAAACGCGCGGCCCATTTATTGGACCATCGGTGCAAGCAGGTTTCCGGCGGAACTTTTCACTCATTTGCCAACGGCGTTTTAAGACGCTATGCCTCTAAAATTGGATTCGATAATGGCTTCTCGATCATTGACCGTGCGGATGCGGAAGATCTTATTGCGATGATCCGAAAGGAACTGATGAACGCATCAGATGACGGAAGGCTGCCGCGAAAGGCTACACTGGCTAATATTTTCAGCCGCTCGATCAACAAGGGGATTTCCATTGAGGAGGTGATATACGAGGACTACCCACACTTTGTCTTTCAGCTGGAAACCATCAACAAAATTCGGGATCTGTACCGGCACCGCAAACGCGAACACTATTTTTGCGATTATGACGACCTTCTGGTTTATTTAAGCCGGCTGCTGAAGGAGGATGAGGAGATACGCAAACGGCTGGCTGCCCGCTACCAGTACATTATGGTGGACGAATATCAGGACACCAATATTATGCAGGCGGATATCATCTCTTTGCTGGCCGCCCCAGGCAACAATGTCATGGTGGTGGGGGATGACTCCCAAAGCATCTATGCTTTTCGCGGGGCCAATTTTAAAAATATCATCACTTTTCCTGAAAGGTTTGCCGGCACACAGATCATTAAATTGGAAGAAAACTACCGCAGTCTTCAGCCCATTCTGGATATGACCAACGCCATGATCGATGAAGCCCCGGAAAAATATTCCAAGCGGCTGTTTACCCAAAGGGGCGGCGGGAAAGTACCCCAGTTGGTGGCATGTCTGAATGAAAATGCCCAATCCAGATATGTTACGCGGGAAATCATCCGCTTGGTTCAAAGCGCAGTGCCGATCAATGACATTGCCGTGCTGTTTCGCGCCAGCTTTCACTCCTTTGACCTGGAGTTGGAATTGGCCCGCAATTCCATTCCATTCATCAAGTATGGCGGATTCAAGTTTACCGAGTCGGCCCATATTAAAGATGTTATCGCCCATTTGAAAATCTTATGGGCGCCTAAAGACAGAATTAGCTGGTATCGGGTGCTGCTGTTGCTCAAAAAAGTCGGACCTAAAACAGCTCAGAAAATTTACGATGCGGTGGTCCGGCAAGGCATCGGGGCAGCCGGTCTGCTGAATATGCCCCTGAAGGTTAACGCGGCTTCCGGTATCTCTCGCCTGATAGAGATGGTCGACGCCTTGCAAGACGACAGGTTGTCCATCCAAAACAAGGGGGAACTGATTGTCCAATACTATCTGCCCGCACTTAAAGAACGCTACGATGATCACCCTCGGCGTTTGAGGGATCTGCAGCAACTGCTCACCATTATGGAGCGCTATGACAGTCTTGAAGATTTCTTTGCGGACATGGCATTGGAACCCCCCAACGCAAGCGCTGAAGGGCAATTGAGCGCAACCGAAGATAACAATCGCTTGAATTTGTCCACCGTACACTCAGCCAAAGGTCTGGAATGGCATACGGTGTTTGTTATTTGGGCTTTGGACGGCCGATTTCCTTCTCACCACTCAATTGACAACCCCGATGCGCTCGAGGAGGAACGCAGATTGATGTATGTGGCCACAACACGAGCCTGTGACAACCTGATGATCACCTATCCCTCCCAGGTGTTTGACAGAGCCACTCAAACCGTCCTCTATCGGCCCTCACGCTTCATTGAGGATATTGATGATGATATGCTGGAAAAGATCTATTTCAATCCCATGGAATCGTGAAATCCGCCAGGGGCGCCTTTGTGTTTTTTTCAATCGAAAGAATACCTTTACTTAACACTCAAAACTTAATACTTAAATCGAATCCGTCGACCATTTATTATCCGGACGCTGAAAACCACTAGTTGAGCTAATTCTGGAAAGGACTGCCGGCGAACTGTGAGCGGTGAATACACGATACTCATCATCGGCTATATTTTTGGTTTTTACATGGCCTGGAATATTGGGGCCAACGATGTGGCCAACTCCATGGCATCGGCTGTTGGCGCCAAGGCCATCACCATTCGTCAGGCCGTCTTCATTGCAGCCATCCTGAATGTCCTGGGCGCCACCTTTATCGGGAGTCATGTCACCAACACCATTCGCAAGGGTATCGTTTCAACACAAGTCCTGAGCGATCCTCAACTGGCCCTGATCGGCGCCCTTTCGGCATTGTTGGCCGCCGCTTTATGGGTCTCCTTTGCCACCTGGAAGTCGCTGCCGGTGTCAACGACACACTCCATTGTAGGTGCCATGATCGGTTTCGGAATAATGGCCGGTGGTCTGGATGTCATCAATTGGGTCAAACTCGGCGCCGTGGTCATGAGTTGGATCATTTCTCCTGTGTTCAGCATGGTGATCGCCTTTGTCATTTTTAAAATCATTGTCCGGTTGATCCTGTCCAATAACGATGCCAAGACGGCCGCTTTGAGATGGTCACCGGTTTTCATCGGTATTGCCTGCTTTGTGGTCGTGCTCTCATTTCTATTTAAAACGCCATTGGGTAAAAAACTCGCCGTTGGAACGCTACTGGCCTTGATCATCGCGCTGGTGATGGCCTCTCTATTGGGCATGGCGGGCAAACTGCTGATCAAGCGCTTTGTAATGGGTCGAAAAAACAATGGGGTGGAGGAGATTTTCCGGCGCATTCAGATCGGAACATCATGCTACGTGGCCCTGGCGCAGGGGGCCAATGACGTGGCCAACGCCATCGGGCCTTTGGCCGTCATCTATTTTTTAGTTCATACCGGGGCCGTCGGCGCCAAAGTCCCCGTCCCCGTCTTCCTGCTTCTTTTCGGTGGTGTGGGCATCGCCTGCGGTATCTGGATGGCAGGTTCCCGCGTGATGACGACCATCGGCACGAAGATCACCACGCTGACCAATACGCGCGGTTTCTGTGTAGACTTTTCCGCGGCCACCACAGTACTTGTGGCCTCCAAAATGGGCTTGCCCGTTTCAACGACCCATGCCGCAGTGGGCGGCGTGATGGGCGTGGGACTTGCTCGCGGCATGGAAGCCGTCAACTTTCGAATCGTGCTGCAAATCATGCTATACTGGGTGCTCACCGTCCCGGCCGCCGCTATTACCAGCATGCTGATTTTTTGGATAATACGGTTGTTTTATTAAAAAGGAGGTACCATGCGATTGCCATTTTTATCCATGTTCATGACCTCGCCATTTGACGGCATTCAAGAGCATGCCGAAAAGGTAAAGGAGTGTGCCTGGGCTTTCCAACAAGCCATGGAGTGTTATGTATCCAAACAATGC
>JASFER010000073.1:0-23035 GCA_050124755.1 Desulfobacteraceae bacterium | reverse complement strand
GATCAGCGTTCAACGGATCGTCGAGCGCCGCATGATCGAAAGCAGTCTGCGCTTTATCATCGATGAACGCTTTGGCAAGGCGAACATCGTGATTGCCTTTCCACAACGCGATGTTCATCTGGACAGTGTTGAGCCGCTTAAGATAAAATTGATACCGAGCGATGGCGCTAACATTCAAAAAAGCGCTGAATAGCCGAAACCCAATCGATCCTGCGATTGTCTTCACCGCCAATGCCCTGGTGCCCCGTATTGTAGCCGCCTGCAGCGCCCAAACGGAAGGAATGGTGCATGAAACCATCTCCGTCACGCACTGCGCAAAAAACCGAAGTCAAATTCGCCCGCGACCTCGGCCTGTTTGATGCCACCATGATCGGGATCGGGGCCATGATCGGTGCCGGTATTTTTGTGCTCACAGGAATGGCCGCCGGTGAAGCCGGGCCTGCCGCGCTGTTGGCATTTGCTCTCAACGGGCTGGTAACCCTGCTGACGGCACTCTCATATGCCGAACTGGCTTCGGTCTATCCCAAATCGGGCGGCGGCTATTCCTTTATCGTCAAAGCATTCCCGGGGCCTGCAGGCTTCGCCTCAGGCTGGATGCTGTGGTTTTGTTACATCATCGCATGCGCCCTTTACGCCCTTGGCTTCAGCAGCTATTTCTGGGAATTTGTGCAAAGTTGTTTCCCCCCCGTCGCCAACCTTGTCTTCAACCTGGCAGGTTACAAAGCGCCGGTTCTGATGATGACGGCTTTGGTGAGCATCATTTTCATCCTCATCAACATGCGGGGAACGGCCTTGACCGGCAGCGTCGAGAGTATCGTGACCATGGCCAAAATCATTATTCTGGGCATCTTTATCGCTTATGGGTTGAAACGGATTCTGCAAATCCCCGGTGAAGCGGCGGCAAGTTTCAGGCCCTTTCTGCCTTACGGCGCCGGCGGGGTGGTGATTGCCATGGGACTGACATTTATCGCTTTTGAAGGCTATGACCTGATCGCTACCGTTGCCGAAGAGATCAAAGCGCCTGAAAAAACCATTCCCCGGGCCACATTGATCTCCCTGTGCGTCACCGTTTTCATCTATTTGATGATCCTGCTGGTATGCATCGGGGCCATTCAACCCGAGTCGGGCAGATCCTGGCAGTTTATGGGGCGGCATCAGGAAACGGCCATTGCGCGCGCCGCTCAAAATATTATGCCGTTTTTCGGTGCGGCGCTGATTATCTTCGGAGGGCTGCTTTCAACCCTATCGGCTCTAAACGCAACCATTTTGGCCTCCTCACGGGTGGCCTTCTCCATGAGTCGCGACAAAATGTTGCCGTTGTCACTCAGCAAGATCCACACCCGGCGCCGCACGCCCCATACGGCCATAGCGGTCACCGGCGTGATTGTGCTGGTCATGGCATTGCTTTTCCCGATCCAGGTCATCGGGTCGGCCGCCAGTGTGATGTTTTTGCTGACCTTTGCCCTGGTCAATCTTTCACTGATTGCCCTGCGCCGCAAGTTTCCTGAATTAAAAGGCGGATTTCGCGTGCCTTTATACCCGGCAACCCCCATTGCCGCTGTTGTCCTGAACCTGTTTCTGGCGCTTTACCAGTTCAACTTCGATCCCCGGGCGTGGTACATCGCAGCGGCATGGATCGGGGCCGGTCTGTTGGTTTACTTCGTGCACTTTGAAAAAGTTTCGGCAGCCGATATGCCCCAGGTCCTTGAAGTCCGCCAGTCAAAAAGTGCGAACACCTATCCGTACCGGATCGTGGTTCCGCTGCACAATCCCGATCATGTGATCCCCCTGATGAAACTGGCCATTCCCCTTGCAAAAGCCTACCAGGGAGAAATCATTGTCCTTGGCGTCATCGATGTGCCCAAAAACCTTCCGCCCCACGAAGGTATGCGATTTGTTCATCACAAAACGCCGCTTTTGAAAAAAGCGATGGCGTACGGCAACAAACAGGGGATTGAAATCCGTTCGGCCATCCGTATCGCCCATCAGGTGTGGGACGGCATTCTGCACACGGCCGAATCGGAAAAAGCGACGCTTATCCTGATGGGCTGGAAAGGATACACCACCACCCGCGACCGGATTATGGGCGAAGTCGCCGATAAAGTGGTGCGGCACGCGCCCTGCGATCTGATCACCGTTAAATTGATGGGAGACCGCCCCATGCGGCGCATATTGGTCACAACGGCCGGCGGTCCGCATGCCGCCCTTGCCGCGGAATACGTGGGGATCTACCTCGAGACCCGCGGTTGCGAGGCGACCTGCGGCTATGTGGTGGAACCCGATGCCGGCGAAAACGGTAGAGCAGAGGCACACCGATGGATCCAAAAGACCATCCGTCGCACAAATCTGGAAGGCAAAGCCGACACGCGCCTGCTGGAAGGCAGGAGAGTGGCGTCAACGTTGATCCGCGCGGCAGCGGATTACGATTTGATTGCCCTGGGCGCGTCCAAGGAAGGGCTCTTCTCAAATGTTCTGTTCGGTGAAATTCCGGAAAAAATCGCCCGTTACGCCCATACACCGGTGATGATCGTGCAGCGGTACGAAGGTGCTGTCAAATCGCTCATCAAAAGGGTGATGGGGTAGCTTTGAATCTTATGTTGCACGAACAACATGGCCAAGAAAGGAAAGCGCACCATGGGACTTTTCAACCTGGACAAAATTTTCAGACCGCGATCCATTGCCGTGATCGGCGCCGGGGAAAAGCCGGGCACCATCGGCCGGGCGCTCATGCACAATCTCACCGACGGCGGGTTTGAAGGCGATCTGTGGCCCGTCAATCCCAACTATGCCGATATCTTCGGTTTAAAAGCGCATGGAACCATCGGGGAAATCGGCGCCCCTGTCGATCTGGCGGTCATTGCCACACCCATTGCCACGGTGCCCGAAATCGTCGCCGCCTGCAGCGCCCGAAAGGTGGGCGGGGCGATCGTCATCTCCGCCGGAGGCAAGGAGATCGGCGCTGAAGGCAGCGCCATTGAAGATCGTATCCGCACCGAAGCGCGCAAAGGCGGCCTGCGCATTGTGGGACCCAACTGCCTGGGGATCATCTGCCCGGTCCGCAAGCTCAATGCCAGTTTTGCCGCCGATATGCCCAATGCCGGCAAGCTGGCCTTTATCTCTCAAAGCGGGGCCATCTGCACCGCCATACTCGATCTGGCTTTCAAGGAGCGGATCGGATTCAGCCACTTTGTCAGCATCGGCTCCATGCTGGATGTGGATTTCGGGGACCTGATCGACTACCTGGGCTATGAAACGGGCGTGAGCAGCATCCTGCTTTACATCGAGAACCTGACCAACATCCGAAAATTCATGAGCGCGGCACGGGCCGTTTCCCGCATCAAGCCCATCGTGGTCCTCAAGGCCGGCCGCAGTGCGGCGGGTGCCCGTGCGGCGGCCTCGCACACCGGGGCCATGGCCGGCGAAGATGCGGTTTACGATGCGGCCTTCGATCGGGCCGGCGTTGTGCGCGTCAATACCATCGACGAGCTGTTCGATTGCGCCGAACTGATGGCCAAACAGCCCCGGCCCCGCGGTCCCCGTCTGGCCATCATCACCAACGGCGGCGGCCCGGGGGTCATGGCCACCGACGCCCTGGCGCGCCACGGCCTTGAACCGGCGCCCCTTGACCGCCAGACCCTGGAGGACCTGGACCGGGTGCTGCCCCAATTTTGGAGCCGCAACAATCCCATCGACATACTGGGCGACGCCTCCCCCCAGCGATACGCGCAGGTGCTTCAGATCTGCACCCAATGCAAAGGTGTGGACGGCGTGCTGGTCATGATGGTCCCCCAGGCCCTGACCGAACCGGCGGCGGTGGCACGGGAGCTGATCGCCCTTTTAAAGGACAGAAAGCAGCCGATCTTTACCTCCTGGATGGGCGGCCGGGACGTTGCGCCGGCCATGGAACTGCTCAACCAGGCGGGCATCCCCACTTACGAAACGCCCGAGCGGGCCATCGGGGCCTTTGTCCATATGGCCCGGTACGCCCGCAATCTGGAGATGGCCCGGGAAGTGCCCCCCAGGCTGACCCGGCACATTACGGTTCAGGGCGAACAGGCCCGGGCCATGATCCAGAAGGGGATGAGACAGACTGAAGGCTTTTTGACCGAAACCGACGCCAAGGCCGTTCTGGAGGCCTACGGCATCCGCATCAATCCCACCGAGCCGGCCGCCGACATGGATGGGGCCGTGCATCAGGCCGAAAAGATGGGCTACCCTGTGGCCATGAAGGTGGTTTCGCCCGATATCATCCATAAGACCGAGGCCAACGGCGTTCAACTGGATTTGCGCAGCACCGAGGATGTGCGACGCGCCTATCAAGTTATCATGGACGGGGCCCGCGCCTACAAGCCCGATGCCGAAATCCGCGGTGTGGCCCTGCAACCCTACATCGACCGGCCGGACTATGAAATTTTACTGGGCGCCAAGCATGATGCCAATTTCGGTCCCGTAATCCTGTTCGGATCGGGCGGCATCTTTACCGAAGTGGTCAAAGACCGGGCCATCGCCCTGCCGCCGCTCAACCAGCTGCTGGTCAAGCGCCTTATGGAAGAGACGCGCATCCACCGCCTGCTGCACGGCTATCGCAACCGGCCGCCGGTGGACATGGAGCAGCTCACCGAGATGATTCTGCGCCTGGCCCAGCTGGCCATCGATTTTCCAGAGATCGCCGAACTCGATTTAAACCCGGTGGTGGTCAAAAACGGCCACCCCCAGGCCGTGGATGCGCGTATCCTGCTAAAGCCCGACGCGGTGGTCTCTCCACTGCACCTGGTCATCAGCCCCTATCCGGCCCACTATGAAACCGCCCAAGAGACCCGCAGCGGCCTCAACATTCTGATACGTCCCATTCGGCCGGAGGATGCCCAGCTGTTTGCAGAGCTGTTCAAAGCCCTTTCACCCACCACTATCTACTACCGGTTTTTCACCTACATGAAATCGCTGTCGCCGGAGATGCTCGCCCGCATGACCCAGATCGACTATGATCGTGAAATGGCCCTTGTGGCCATCGATCGAAGCGCCGACAGGGAACAAATGCTGGGAGCCGCCCGAATCATTGCCGATCCGGACGGCCGCAAAGCCGAGTTTTCGGTCCTGGTGGGCGATCCCTGGCAGGGAAAGGGCATCGGCGCCAAGCTGCTGGAGCACCTGCTGTACATCGCCCGGCAGCGGAACATTGAACACATCTGGGGCTGTGTGCTCAAAGAGAATGTCACCATGCTGCGTTTGGGAAAAAAAGCGGGGTTTGCCACCTGCTTTAACCGTGAGGAAGATGTGTATGATTTAACCATCGATCTGCCCACCGCCCAACAGGAAGCGCTGTGAGCAGAGATTGAAAGGTTCATCCTGCTGCCATCAGCCGCACGAATAGCCGGCCTTTCCGTGGGAGCGGATCATGGCGTTGCCATGGCCTCCAGGAGAATTTCCTGAATATTCGGTATCTTATAGGAAACCCGTTCCCATGAAGCCGTATGGGGGGTTTCGAAAACCTTTTCCTTGGATTCCAATTCAACGGAGAGGATCGCCTCGGCCAATCCGGCTTCCAGGCATGGCTTGAACTGGGGATAGCTGTTGGCAAGGCGCAACAACCGTTCCGTGGTAGCTGCCTTGGCGGTGAGAATCTCCCCGGCATGCAGGATACATCGGCCGAAGACATTGCGGGCCAGATGTTCCTCATGATCCCAATCATAATCGAGATTGTTAAACAGGGATTCGTCTGAATACATCTTGGTCAGTTTGTCTGTGACGCCCGTATAAATCGTAAAAAGGTCCCTGAAAAAAGTCTCACTCAAATCAAGCCCTTCACCTTTGACCAGGGCATTCATCAAAGTCGTGACGATATCGACGGCCATTCGGGTGAGCCCTTTGGACAGGTCGTCCTCCGACACCGGCTGGTGCTTGTGGTCAAACGGCTCGATGGAAAAATCGACCTGGGCGGCGCTGGAAGCCTTGCGATAAATTTCGATCAGGGTGAAAATCTCAGCGCCCCAGTTCGTCGAAAACCGCATTTTTTTCAATAGATCCGCCCGAAACGCCACTTCTCCGGAAAGCTGGTAATCGAACTGTAACAGGAAATCGATCAGCCCCAGCATTTTCCGGTCCTTGGATTCGATGAACTTTGTCTTGAGCGCCAGCAGCAGCGGGTCCACCAGCAGCCGCTTTACCCGCCCGTACAGCCTTCGATTGGAAACACGGGTATAGGAAGCCTTTGAAAAATCATAGTTGCAAACGAGCACCGGGTACAGGAGCCGGTCCAGCTGGATACAATTGAAGGAGCGGATATCCGCATCCAAAATCCCCACCACCTTGGCATTCAGTGCCAGGGCCAGACCGATCCCCAGGAAGATGTTCTTGCCCTTGCCCGGTTCCAGGGATACCATGCCGGCATCGTAGAGGATCTGATAGATTTTGCTGTAGACCGGGCCGTCGTTCCATTGGATGACAGCCTGACGGATTCGATGCTTTTTGACCAGCTCCTGCAAAAATTGCATTTCCGATTCCGAGGCCTGGTCCAGACCGAAAATGATCTTGTCGAGATATTGCGCCTGGGACAGATTCGAGAGAATATTTTCCAAAACCGGCAGGTTCTCCGGCAGGGTATATTCACTGGCCAGCAGGGGTACGATGAGAATGGGTTTGCCGGCTTCGGCCGGTCGATTCAACTTGGCCGCAAGTTGTCGACGATCCTGATCGACAAGAATACGGAAAGTGGTTACCAATCCGAAATTTCTCGTAATTTCACGCATCATGCACCTCTTTTCACTGTTTTGATCCTCTCTTGAACAAGGGGGCATCATTTTGCGCCGTGATTGGATTTGCAGAAGGTGAATTCAGTTCTCAATAGGGGCAGGATCAATAGTGCTTTGGTAGATAAGAAAGTATAAAATCAAGCGGATTTCCAGTCAAGTTATACATTTTCTCCTTTTCACGGTGTAAGGAGAAATCGGCAATGTATCTATCGTTTGGCATTTGCTTCCAATTCTTGAATTCCTCGAAATTGACCATTCATTAAAACACGCTTATCTTGAAGCATATAAACGCCGGATACACACCGACAGGATTCACACAATGGAGGGCGGAATGATGAAACCTTTTTTCTCCCAACTTCTGGAAAAGCGTTTTTCAACCTTTGAAAAACGTTTGAAACTGGGACGCCGCTCAGGGACCGATCGACGGTCTGTCCAATCCAGACGCACGGCAGACAGCCAGCCGTATCTCACCAACGGCGGCCCCGAAAGAAGAACAGGTATACAGCGCCGGCAAACTATGGAGCGCCGGACCCGATGGATGCCGACAACTTATTGGAAAAGCCTGATGTTCAGATAGCCCCTGCCTTCGGCAATACATAAGGAGGGTTGCCATGGTTACACAAAAAGGGCCTACTATCGCCATCTTAACCGGCGGAGGAGATGTTCCCGGTCTCAATCCGTGCATCAAGCAGCTGGTGGTGCGGGCTACTGAGAACGGAATGAGCGTACTGGGTATCCGCAAGGGGTGGGAAGGGCTGCTGGCATTTGAACCCGGCATGGAGGCTTCCGACCACACGTTGGTACAACCTCTGGATCCGGCCGCCGTGCGCACCATCGATAGATCGGGCGGCACCATTTTGCACACCTCGCGGACCAACCCGGCGGCGGTAAGCTACAAAGACGCACCGGCGCAACTCCAGGCAGTTTACCCCGATAAGGCCCGGAAACATGACTTTACAGCACGGGTACTTCAAAATCTATCCTATCTGGGCGTTGATGTCCTGATCCCCATCGGTGGAGACGATACCCTCTCTTTTGCCCTGCGCCTTCACCAGGAGGGTTTTCCTGTGGTGGCCATTCCCAAGACAATGGACAACGATGTGACCGGCACCGATTACTGCATTGGTTTTTCCACTGCCGTTACGCGCAGCGTCAATTTTATCCACGCCCTGCGCACTTCGGCCGGTTCCCATGAACGCATTGCCGTCGTGGAACTGTTCGGCCGCTATTGCGGGGAAACAGCCTTGATCGCGGGCTATCTGGCCGGAGCGGACCGCACGGTCATCTCCGAAGTGCCTTTCGACATCCAGCGCCTGGCCGCTTTTCTGGAGCAGGACCGCCGCCGGAACCCGAGCAAATATGCCATGATGACCATCAGTGAAGGCGCGGTCATGGAAGGCGGTGAAATGGTGATCTCCGGGGAAGCGGATGCTTACGGCCACCGCAAGCTGGGCGGCATCGGCGCCGCAACCGCCGAGGGTGTCAGGAAGCTGACCGGCATTGACATCATTTTTCAGCCGCTGTTCTACCTGATGCGCAGCGGCGCCCCCGACGCTTTGGATCTGATGGTGGCATTTAATTATGCCACTCTGGCCGTCGACCTGATCCATGAGGGCCTGACCGGGCAAATGACGGTCCTGCAAAACGGATGCTATCGCAGTGTGGATATCTCTGTCGCTGCCGGCGGCGCCAAACGGGTGGATGTGGAGGCGCTTTACGACCCGAACAACTACCGTCCCGACATTAAA
This sequence comes from Desulfobacteraceae bacterium, assembly GCA_050124755.1. Taxonomy (GTDB): domain Bacteria; phylum Desulfobacterota; class Desulfobacteria; order Desulfobacterales; family Desulfosarcinaceae; genus JARRKU01. Next base: position 14,538 of record JASFER010000073.1, on the reverse strand, counting down.
CGTATTAGCGCAAAACCCATGTTTCTCTATTAACAGCGAGGATCCGGGCCTTTTACGTTGTTCTGATCAACGAATTATTTCGCCGCTCCATAAGCGCCTAAGAAAATCAATCGCCGGGTAGACGGTAACATCTTCAATAGTAAGCTGTCGTTCACCCATAAAAACTCCGAAGCAGGCAACCTTCTCCTTACCCAACGCCTCTGATAATCTGTGCATCCCCCGGTTGAACTTTTTCTCCCATCTGGTGCCATTTTTTAGTTCAATGGCTACATAACCTGCCGCGGTTTCAAGCATGATGTCAACTTCAACACCGCCCTGGCTTCTCCAGAAGTGAAGCGGATAGTCTCGCTCAGTGTAGTGCAGGTACGCTCTTAGTTCGTTGATTATAAGACACTCAAACAGCGGCCCTGACGCTTCAGGCGTTGGCGGATAAGGCAGTCGGCCGGGCAAGGCCCTGACAACGCCGGAATCGAAAAAATAAAACGCGGTTATCTTGAAAGCTTAAGCGGGTGGGGTTAATCCCCATAAGCGTTTAATTAAGAATAATGATAAGCCAATCTCTATGCAGGATATCGGATTTTATTCCCGGCCGGCACGGAGGCCGGCCCTACGCTAATCACTCCGGTCCCTGGCGTTTTGAGGGTTCCCGGGTAGGGTCGGGCTCTGTCCCGACCGGTTCAGAAGACGGCTTTTTCAATCAACTTGGGTTTTATGGATAACCGGGAAATAAAATTAGGAATGGCAATGAAGCAGGAGATGATGTGAAGCGGTACCTGACCCCCCACTAACGCTTTGCCGTGCCGATCAGTTCACCAACACTGGTGACGGGGAAATGGCGACGGACTCAATTTCAGTGGGCATCCCCAATAGTGTGGTTTTGAATTTTTTGGCGTTGTCTCGATAAAGAGCAACGGTTTCGTCCACACCCAATCGGTTTACCAGATCAATCCCTTGATCCAAAAGCCGATATTGATTATGGGCATGCCGTCCGGCTATGGTTTGGTCTAAAGAAAAGGTTGATTTTCCACGGATAAGATGATCCAACAACTCGGGCATGATTTGGTAAACCAGCCCCCCCACAACAGCCTCCTCCACTGCCATCCAGTGATCGATCAAATCTGTGACCTGCTGAAGCTTTTCAGGCCGGCCGGCTGTCAGTTCTTCTTGAATGGCTTGCTCGGTTGATGTCCGCAGGACAATGTGCAACGTCTCTTCGATGGGCACAATGAGCACATCAAGGGGATTTCGGGCGCTGTTTTGCCACAGCGTAAAATTTTCGCGGATGAATTCAAATTGATTATCCGGGCCGATTTTGAGTTTGGAGGTGTATGACCCGATCTTGGCGTCAAACTCATGATTGCTCAATTTGATCTTGATTTTGGTGCTGTCATCATCCTGATCGAAAAACAGATACTCTTCCACATACTCATCGACGATATTGTGCACCAGATAGGCGGTAACGCCCATGCCGCCTTTTCCGGGGGGATCGGCAAGCGGACCTTTGAGCGTTGCGATGGCATCATACGGGCTGGGCATATTGATTCGCGCCAGCAGATAGTCAATGGCTTGCCGGCAGTATTGCTCAAACAATTGGGCATAGCCGTCTCGACTTTCAGGCACCACCCATAGCCGGTTAAACGAAGTGTTGAGCTGCCATCTTAAATGATCGCCATTCAGTTTGGACTGGATTTGCTCCAGCAATTCATTATTTGCATTGAGATAAGCGATATTTTCCCTATTCAGGAGGTGATCAAAGTTTTCTTCAACACCACCGAAAACAAAGAGCGGTTCTGCCCTGTCTTCTTTTTCAATATAATCCAACAGCCGTGTATAATCAGGCTTGGCCGGGAGCGGAGCAGCTGCAAAAGCTTGTCCCGAAAAAGTCAGAAAACAGATGCCGAAGATGAGAATCTTATATATGGAGCTTCGTGCCGTAAATCTTCTCCTTGTCGGCAGTATCTAAAAATACATATTGAAAACTGTAAAAATCATTGAAAAACAGTAACGTAGGCATGCAAAAAACGAGCCGTCTCAATTTTGTGGTACAGCATATTACTGCTGGAGGCGGAATTAATAGACCTATTGATTTTAACCAATTATTATTAAACACAATTTAAAGACGCACCTGTTAAGCTGGACATTTTTTGCGGCACATACTTTAACAGCCATATTCTTAAATGATCGCGATTCTTTTGCATTTTGAAAAAAACCAATGCATTTTGAAAAAAACTGCTTTGGATCTTAAAGCTCAATCAGATCTCCAAGCTATGCGGCCCGCTTCCAATGCCTTCGGCGTCCAATTTCTCTGGATTGCCGAAAATTTCGAAGCAGGGGCATTAAAAGCGGAAAAACAGGCGCTCCTTGACTGGATAGACGTTCACCATACCGGCAGCCGGCCCGCGCCATACCTTGCGGGAAGGGCGACATCTTCACCAAACCGGCAGGTCCGCGAAGCCATCGAAAGATATCATTTCGGTACAGTAGTGGTAGCGCGGAAAACGGGCCGGTTATGGCGCACCCGGTTGTGTCATCAAATCCGGGAACGCGTGGTGGCGCTGACACGTTGTTTTTTATAGATTAGGTCAATGAAATGGACCAGACAATATTGGTGACAGGCTCCTCCGGCTATATCGGCTCGGCCCTTTGCGTGGCATTGGCCCGCCGTTTCAATGTTGTCGGCCTTGATAAACGGGAACCGCCGCCGATCCTGTGTCAAGCCGCGCCCACCGTTCAATGGAATATCGCGGACGTTTCCGACAATCGCGCCGTCAATACGCTTTTCAAGCAAAACATCGCCTCGAAACACCCAATCGACTGGATTCTCCATTTTGCGGCCTTTTACCATTACGGCAGTGATTGGCGCAAAGAGTATGAACGCGTCAATATACAAGGCACCCGCAACATTATGGCGGCCGCCTGTTGCTGGGGTGTGCGGCGCGTGATTTTTGCTTCAAGCAGATGAAAATAACCGATGGTGAATCCGGCGCTCAACGCTCCTCCCGGCAGAATTGGCGCGACACACCGTCATCGCGTTCATTGCTGCAGGGTTGATGGTTGACCGGCCGGCGGAGAGGTTGTTTCGCAGCCTCCTTTTTGTCTGTTATTGGATCGATCGTCGCCGGCATGTGCTGCCGCACCGTCGATTATTTTATGGATGATGTTTAGCTGCCGATCTTTTTTGGCAATGTACATGAGCTTGTCGGCAGTGGCGATCATCTCGCCCATTTCACCGGAGAAAGACAAGTAAGTGACTGCTCCGATACTGATAGCCACAGGCCAATTCCGTCTGCGCATCAACTCCGAAATTTCCAGCTGAAGCTTCTGGGCCACCTTGCGTGTTGCAACGGGTTTGGAATCGACCAACAAAATGCAGAACTCGTCCCCGCCCAATCGGCCAAAAAGATCGATCTCACGAATACGCCCCTGAATGTGCCGGGCCACCATGCACAACAGTTCGTCCCCCACGTGATGGCCGAAATCGTCGTTGACCCGTTTAAAATTATCCAAGTCCATATAAAGGATGGCTATCGGGTAATTAAACCGCCGTGCCCTTTTCAATTCCCGCTCGCTAAGATCGAAAAACGCGCGCCGATTGCATATCCGGGTCAGGGGGTCGATATTGGCCAGAATCTTCTGCCTTTCCAGGGCTCTGTGCAAAGTGCGGGTGATCCGTACAATGATTAAAAACACTAACAAACGGAAGGTTTCGTTCACAATGGGAATGGCGGGACGCTTGAACGCGTCGATCACGGTCAGATCGGCCAGCAGCCAGAAGCCGGCACAGAGGAACGCTATTACCACGCCGGCCCAGGGGCCGACATACCATGTCACCAGCATGATCGGCAGCAGGTAAAACAAAGACAAGGTCAATTCCGGACCGGTCACATAGTGCACGGCACCGATCCCGGCAGCCGCCAGGCCGCCACCGCAAAACACGAGAACTTTAAGTCTCGTTGGGGATTTTGTCGTGTTCATACGATCATTTAAGCCAAAGCATCCCGAATGAGCTTGGCGATATCTTTCATGACAATCGGTTTTGTCACCAGTTTTTTGACACCGATCAATCCGGCTTTTTCAGCTGTCATTTGCTCAGCAAAGCCCGTGATCAAGATGACCGGAACATCCGGTCGGATCGCCAAAATATTTTGGGCCAGTTCGTCCCCGCTCATGCCCGGCATGACCAAATCGGTAATCACCAGGTCAAAGGCGTAGGGGTCTTTTCGAAACAAGTCCAAGGCTTCCAAACTGTTGACCCGGGCCGTCACACGATATCCCAAAAACTCGATCATCTGTTTGCCCAGATCGGCCAGGGCGTCTTCATCATCGACAAAGAGAATGCTTTCATTTCCTCTGAGCACGTCGGCTTCCAGCTCGACTTTGGGCGGCTTTGCCCCCTTAACGGCCGGAAAATAGACATCGAAGACCGCCCCCTGACCCGGCGTGCTTTCTACGGTTATGTTGCCGCCATAACTTTTAATGATATCATAGGTCAAAGAGAGCCCCATGCCGGTCCCCTTGCCTTTGTCTTTGGTCGTGAAGAAGGGATCAAAAATGCGCTCCTTGATTTCCGGCGTCATACCCGATCCGGTGTCGCTTACCCTGAGTTTGACATAACGGCCGGGTCTCATCTCCGAGTACGGGGCGACGGTTGCGGTGTCCAGTTCCATCTCCGATAGCCTTATCCTTAGAAAGCCGCCCTTTTTGCGCATGGCGAAACCGGCATTGGCGCACAGGTTCATCAGGATCTGATAGATCTGGGTGGCGTCTCCCATGACATAAGCTTCTGATTCTATTCTGCGCTCGATGGCTATGGTCGCCGGCAGGGATGCTCTGATAAAGTCAAGCACCTCTTTTAAAACTTTTTGGATTTGAACCGGCTGCGGCTCCTGCTCGTTTTTGCGGCTGAACGTAAGAATGCGCTGAATCAGATCGGTTGCTCTCCGGCCCGCTTGAAGAATTTGCTGAAGATACCCGTACAATTCTGATGTTTTGGATGTTTGCGCGATGGACAATTCAGCATAGCCGATGATCGCACTCAATATATTGTTAAAGTCGTGGGCGATACCGCCGGCCAGCATGCCGATGGCTTCCATCTTGCAGGTTTGCATCAGTTGGGCTTCGAGTTTCTTGATGTCGGTGATATCCCGTGTGCATTCCACGTATCCCGAAACGGTTTTCTCTTTCTGCCCCTTTTCATAATGGGGGGTGTATTCAATGTCCAACAACTTGCGATCTTCCCCTTTAAAGGGAAGCCATATTTGAAAACGGGTGCTTTTGCCGCCAAGGCATCGATCCGCCATGGGTTTAATGATTTTATTAAATAACTCCGGCCCGAAAATATCCGTAACCGTCTTTCCGATGACGTCGTCCCGATCTCTTTTCAATGTATGCGCATAGGCCTTGCTGATGGCTTGATAGGTGTAATGACGGTCGATTAAGGCCAGATAATCCTTTGACCTGGATATGATGTGGGCGAATTTTTGCAGTGTTTTTTCAGCGAGTTGCTCTTTGGTCAGATCCCGGATATTGCCGATCACGGCATCGGGCCGGCCCCCCGGACCCATCAGAACCGCATGCTTGTCGCTAAACCAGTGATAGCTGCCGTCATTGGTTTTAAGACGATATTCAAGAGACGAATCAACCAAATGATCGTATGCCGCCCCTCTATATAGTTGATCAAAATGCGCTTGCACTCTTTTCAGGTCATCGGGATGGATTAAATATAGAAGATCCCGGCAGCCCTTCTCCATCCATTCAGCGATTGAAAATCCGCTTAACCCGTTGGTAATTGGAATGATGTATTGATATTTACCGGTGGCCAGGTTGAATTTGTATACAACCTCGCTCGACGATTTAATGGTTGCTGCGGGCATCATTGTCCCCCCCCCTTCATCCGGGCGGATATGAACGGCAACAGGTTCTTTCTGATCTTTTCTGTTGGATATGATCATGAATTCAAATCATAATATAAGCATAGGCAAAGCGCATGCCATATATCCATAATACATTAATGGCCTGGTGGGGGTTCGTCAGCGGCTGAAAAACTTTAAAAGCTTGGAAATGCTCAGGGTATTGACAGACCTATTTCAGGTAAAAATCCGTCACCAAATCGATATACTCTGCAAGCAGCTTTTCGCTGACCACGAAAATGTGTCCGGCGTTTTTTTCGATATGGCGGCGCATACCGGTGCGGAATTCCGTCTTTTCACAGAGCATTTCGCCGCCCATGATGCTGCTCAGACTCGACCCGGGTGGTGAAATGGGATCCCGCTCTCCCCGGTAGTCCAGAAAACGCACCCCGGCTTCGGACAAAATATCGATGTCCACCGGGCGACCGTCCAGTTCCGGAATCTTTGAAGGCAGGCAATAGGTCCGGTTTTCGATCTGGTTTTCCATGTAGATCTTTTGGAGCCACTCCTTGTGCGCCCGGGCCGGGAAGTTGGTGCCGTGGGTCAGCCAATAGATGAACGGCGCCGAATCCCTGACGGCCTCCCGATCAAAGGCCCGGCGGAAAAAGCCGTACATATTGTTATAGCGTACGCCCGGCTGTATGGCATGCATGCCCATGTCGATGATGATCGGCGGGATGTTGACATCGCCGAACAGCTCATCCATGAGGTGTGCATCGTAGTATTTGCGGATCACCTGCCGCATGGGCCCATGGCCGCTGGTATCATCGTCGAACCTGAGGGGTGCGGCCATCAAAACCACCCTGCGGATATCCATCTTCTCGCCCCGGGCCAGACGCTCCTGGGCCCGGCGGGCCAGGTAGGGCACCATGAGCGTTCCGGCCATGCAGTAGGCCATGATCATGATTTCCCGGTCCGGATGCCGCCGGCCGATCAGCTCGATGTAGGCGTCGTGCAGGGTCTGTCCGAAAAACGACAGCCCCAGATCGGTATCGAAGGGACCGGGCTCGCCGTTGTCCAGCAAATAGACTTCAAAGCCTCTTTCCAAAAGGCCTTTTATGACCGATTTTCCCGGCGCCAAATCAAAAATTTCCGGCTTGTTGATCAACGGCGACGCCAGGTACAGGATTTTGCCGTTGGCGGTGATATCTGCGGGCAGGTGGTAATGGCGCAATGTGGCCGCATGCAGGTTCGATCGCGGTACGACCTCATAAGCCGAGCAACCGATTTTGTTCCGGGTGGCGATCTCGGAGTAACGGTAAACGTCAAACGCCCTTTCCGCGTAAAGATTCTCAAAGCGCCGGCGCGTGCTCTTCAGGTAGCGGTTGAAGGCCTGATCCGTTTCGGCGTGTTCATCCTTGAGGGCATAGGGCAACGCCCCTTCATGGATGGGTTGTTCGGTGATCAGCATGAAAAAGCACTTGAGCAGATCCTTGAGGGCTTCCAGGCCGGTCCGCCCCCATGAATTGTAGTTGTATTCAAGCCAGGAGAATTCCGCCACGGCATTTTTCAGATATTTTTTCCCCTGCCCGGTGGTAGTCAGCCGGCGCGCTTTGTCTGGATCGAAGGCGCCGTCGGTGATACACCGCCCGCACAGGTCATAGATCAATCTGGCATAGGTGCTTTTGGTCCAATCGTTTTGTTCGGCAAAGATGTCCGGGTGGCGTCCGGTGCACACGGCGATGCGGGCCGCCGTTTTTATGGGGTCGATGATCAGCTTTTCCATTATCCGGCGCTGAAAATCGATGGTCGGGCGCAGCGCCGGTGCCCATAATGACGAATAGAGGCTTAAGGTGTCCAGGTAATGCTTTCCAAAAAAGAGTTGCTTGACGGCAAGGCCGGCAAATTCGCTTTTCCAGTTGACCGCCGTTTGATATGGAAGCGCGCTGCGGGCCGGAAATTGGTTCATCCAGGATAGGATTTGTTCAAGCGTAAGCCTGCTCTCATGTTGTTTGTGGTTACTTTTTGCTCTTTCCATTGCCTTATTGTCTCTTCCAGGGCTATGTTCCCTTCTAAGGATTATGATATAATATAATCATTATTGCCATATATAAGATGTTTTTACAGGGGGGCGCAACTCATGGATCGTATTGAAAAAGCAATGCAGAGCCTGGACCATGAGATTGGGAAAAGGCATCACATCCCGGTGATTTCGTTCGAGGAATTTCTTCAAATTCTCTCAGAAGATCCTGATGCTGTGCTTCGCAATGTTTTTCAGGTTTTCCACGACATGATAAAGGCACAAGTCAAGGCGGAAGCCGATGAATACCCCGATGATCCCGAGTCGATCCAGTTTATCAACTACGATTTCAACGAGTTGTTCGTCAGTGGCGTGGATCATCCTTTTTTCGCAGACCGGCTTTTCGGCAACCGCTTGATCCATCTTGCCGAGGCCATGCGGCGTGGGGCCCAGCAAAACAAGATATACATATTCGAAGGTCCCCCGGGGTGCGGCAAAAGCACTTTTTTGAACAACCTGCTCGCAAAATTCGAGGAATACACCAAAACCCCACAAGGGCTTCGCTACGAAGTGATGTGGCGTTTAAGAAAAGATACGCTCGGTGCCTTGGCCGGTCGGGAGACGATGCCTTTTGATGAGCAGCCCCTGGACGATGATGAAATCCCGGTGGAAAAAGACGCAAATGTTGCGGAAAAGTTTGATCCCTATTTTCCCCGGCAAAAAGAAGCGGATTACCTGCAGCAGACAATACCTCAATTCACGGGGCGCTACATTGAAGTGCCGTGTCCCAGCCACGACCATCCCATCCTGATGATTCCAAAGCATTACCGGCGGCAATTTCTGGATGACCTGTTCATCAACGATGAGTTCAAGTGGAAGATATTCACTGAAAAGGAGTACGAGTGGCTGTTCAGGGAATCCGCCTGCACCATCTGCAGCTCGATATACTGGGCGCTTTTGAACCGATTGAAAAGCGTCAGGGAGGTTTTTCGTATGCTTTACGCCCGTCCCTACCAGTTCAACCGGCGTCTGGGTGAAGGGATCAGCGTGCTTAATCCAGGCGATAAACCTTTGCGGCAGTATATCCTCAGCAATCCCCTGCTGCAAACCCGGATCAACGGGTTGCTCAGAGACAGCAATCAGGTCAAGTACCTGTTTTCAAGGTATGCCAAAACCAACAACGGGATCTATGCTCTGATGGACATCAAATCTCATAATATCGAGCGGCTGATCGAGCTGCACAACATCGTCAGCGAGGGGCTGCACAAGGTGGAAGATATCGAGGAAAACGTCAACTCCCTGCTGATATCGCTCATGAACCCGGAGGATAAGCAGAATATCCAGAACCTGCCCTCCTTTTCGGACAGGATCGAGTACATCAACATTCCCTATGTCCTGGATCTGAACACCGAGGTGGACATATACCGAAACATTTTCGGCAGGCATATCGACGAGAGTTTTCTGCCCCGTGTGCTGCACAATTTTGCACGGGTAATCATCTCCTCGCGGCTCAACACCCAATCCGAGGCGATGGTGGAGTGGATCGGCGATCCCAAAAAGTACAAGCGCTATTGCGACGCGAACCTCCTGTTGCTGAAAATGGAGATCTATACCGGCTATATACCGGGCTGGCTGTCAGAGGAGGATAGAAAGCGATTTACGGCCAAAAGGCGTCGGAGCATCATAGAGAATTCCCTTTCAGAAGGCGTCAAGGGGTTTTCAGGCCGGGACTCCATCAAAATATTCGCCGAATTCTATTCCAGGTACGCCAGGGAGGACGGCCTGATCGACATGTCGACCCTGTTCGCTTATTTCAAAAAGGTTCGAAAGGACTTATCGGCATCTATTCCGGAAGGTTTTCTGGAGTCCCTGCTGGACATGTACGATTATACCATCCTGCAGGAGGTAAAAGAGTCTCTCTACTATTACAATGAAGAACAGATCTCAAGAGATCTTCAGAATTATCTGTTCGCCATCAATTTCGAGGCGGGCACTGTGGAAAAGTGCACCTACACTGGAGATAAACTGGAAATCGGCGAAGACTTTTTCAAGAACATAGAAGACCGGCTGCTGGGCTCGACTGCCGGCGCCGATCAACGCAATACGTTCCGAAAGGATGTGCAGAAGCAATACAGCACTGCGACGTTGCCCCAGGAAATCATGCTGGAAGGTCTGCCCGTGACCGAAACGAAACTCTACCAATCCCTTCACGAACGCTATGTGTTTCATCTTAAGGAAAAGGTTCTGGATCCCATTATCAAAAACGAGAATTTCCGTCAGGCTATCAAGAATTTCAATGAAGCATCGTTCCAATTGTACGACAAGAAAATCCGCGCCGACGTTACCTTTCTGATGAACAACCTCTGCCAAAAATGCCGATACACCCAGAAGGGTGCAAAAGAGGTAGGTATCTACGTCATCGACAAAGATCTGGCCAATAAGTTCGATGCCTCCTGATTGGATGACCGGCCACCGACCCAAGAAAACGCAAAGCACGCCAGTGCTTTCAATAAGCTAAACCGGCGTAATGGCCGTTGGCGTAAATACCCCGGCCATTACGATTCACATGGTTGTTGACTACTTTGTCGGCTTTGAAGCTTTTTTGGGTTTCTTGGCGGCAGCTGCCGGCGGTTCGCCCTTGTCCAATTGCATGGCCAACTCTGTTAATTGTTCGGAAATGCGCATCAGTGATTTTGAAACAGTGGAAAGTTGTTGTGTCAATCGGCTCATGAATATCGATCCTCCGTGTAATAGGGTTTGGGTAGGTCAAAAGCGCCTATCGCTCAACCACCGTTAAATGGAACTACTGCGGCATTTAACCGGTTTTGGAGAGATAAACAAGCATTTTTAGAAGTATTTAATACCCCTGCGAGGTCATTCCATATAAACTCATAACCAACTGAATAAATGGCATTTTAAACAGCAACGCCATCAACGCAAAAATCCTGTATTTTACATTGATGGTCATTTTTGACTCTGTTAACATGGCGGTATTTCACAATTGCGAAACGGCACCGCACCATGAATACAAGTCTTTGTTTCGACATTCGCCGGCAGCCCGACGCCACTACCTGCGGCCCCACCTGCCTGCATGCGCTATACCGGTACTATGGTGATGCCGTCACCCTGGATGAAGTCATCGCTCAGGTTCCCCAATGGGAGGCGGGCGGCACCCTGGCCGTCTATCTGGCCAACCATGCCCTGGGCCGGGGCTATCAAACCACTATTTTACCCTATAATCTCATGGTATTCGACCCCACCTGGAGTAACCTCGACACCGCCCGGATCAGGGAAAAACTCAAGGCCCAGCTGCAGCATAAAAAGGAGCTTCCCGGTTTCGAAGAGGTCACCCGCGCCTACTTGGATTATCTCGCTTTAGGTGGACGGCTCAAGTTCAAGGTGATCACACCGACGTTGATCCGAACCTACCTCAAGTCCGGCACCCCCATTCTCACCGGCTTGAGCGCCACCTATCTGTATAACGATGCCCGTGAAGTTGAACGCCACGGCAAGTGCGTCGCCGATGATGTCCGCGGCCAATCCAGCGGCCACTTTGTGGTGCTGTCCGGCTACCGCAAAGAGAACCGGAGCGTCCAGGTGGCCGACCCGCTGGTACCCAATCCCTTGGCCGACGACCGCTATTACGATGTGGATATCTACCGTTTGGTATGCGCCATCATGCTGGGCATCCTGACCTATGACGGCAATCTGCTGATCATCCGGAAGAAAAAACGCTGGTAAACGCCCGCTATACCCTTCACCATGCGCATGCAAACAAGGCACAACTTTTGCTTTTGTTTTGGACTGGGTGTCCCGAAATTCACCCCGGTATATACAATACAAGATTAATGGAGAGGGCAAAATGGCCAGAAAAAGATTTCAAAAAGAAGAGCTGATCACCATAGATGGATTTGTCAAAGAGGTGGAGTTGGAAGACGGTAGCCTTGGAATCGTCGTCGATGACGGCGAAAACGACTACTTTGTGGTTTTGGATAAAAAGGGAAAAAAATTGGGCCATCATGTTGATGAAGAAGTGGAAGTGTCCGGCACGCTTTCTGATAAAAACGGAGAATTATGGATCAAGGTGTCCTATTTCCAACTAATTGATTATTATGAAGATACGTATGACGACGATGACTACGATCCCAACTTCGATGACCGCTGGAGTGTTTAACCCTAATTAAGCGCCTCGGCGTTCATCAATGGGCGGCTGCGGCAACAGGTGCTTTTCGTATTTGCTGTAAGGCGCTGTTATATATTTGTTTCCACGGATTCGCCTTCGATCATTTGGAGCTTGAGTTGGCGTTTGTCGTCATTGGCCAGGTATAGCGTCCTGCTGGGGAAGGCAAAGTCGATACCCGCCGATTCAAAGCGGCGCAGGATTTCCAGGCAGGTCTGCTGCAGCCAGGCCTGGAAATCCCACCACTCGGGCGGGTGATACCATAACACCACGGTTATATTCAAACTCCAGTCATTGAAACCGTTGAAGTAAACCCGCGGCGGGAAGTCGGGATGCATGCCTTCGTGATCTTGGAGAATCTCTCTTAATATGGAAACGGCTTCCTGTACTTTCTCCGCAGAAGTGTCGTAGGTGATGCCGATTTGGCTCAGCCAGCGGATATTGGGACGCTGCCCGATGTTCTCCACCTCCGAGTTGACCACCTTTTCATTGGGAATGGATACCAGGTGGCCGTTGAGCAATCGAATACGGGTGCTTCTGAAGCCAACATGTTCAACACTGCCGTCGTAGTTGTTGATGACGATGCGGTCGCCGACCTGGAAAGGTTTGTCGAACAGGATGGTCAGCGTACCGAAAAAATTGGCGATGGAATCCTTGGCCGCCAAGGCCACCGCCAGGCCGCCGATGCCCAGCGAGGCCAGCAGGGGGCCGATCTGGACACCCGTCAGGTTCTGCAGCACCATCATGCCGCCGACGATCACGATGAAGATCCGCAGGGTTTTGCCGATCAGGGGAACCAGTACGTTGTCGATGCTGCTCTGCGTGCCTTCCGCCCATTTCATCAACCGGGCATCCAGTACCGTGACCAACAGGAAGAAAAACCAGAACAGCGCCACCGTGCCGCCGATGTCGGCGGCGCGCTTGGCCACCAGCAGAATCAGGTTGGTGCCGTCCGCGGCCTCGAAATGCTCGTAAAGGGGAGACAGGGCCGCGTAGATACCGTATACATAGATGAAGAGGCTCAAGGGCTTGACGACGGCTCTGAGAAAGAGCCGCAACCATGATATCACCCCCTCCTGATGGGGAATCGCATTAATTTTATAATTAAGGCTCCATCGCAAAAGGCGTTCAAGGGTTATTACCCCCAGCAACAAAATACAACAGAAGAGCAGTTTCATCCACGAAATACCGGCCATAACGGTCTGGTTGACCCAGTCCCCCAAATAGACGGCGACCATTTTGCTGAAACGTTCGACGCCCTTTCCGACCTTCTTGCCGGCCTCGTCAATCCCCTCGGTATTCACCGGTCGCAGCGGTTCCGCCGGGGCCTTTTCATCCGCCGGAGCTGCCTCTTCCGCCGTCTTCAGCGGCGGGGAAGCCTGGTCCTGGGCCATGGCCGCACCCAGACCCAACAATACCCAAATACAGGCGGTGATCACCGCAGTCCATATGAGTTGCTTAGCTGAGGTGTTCATATTGAATAATTCCCCTTTGGCTACAACCAGTTTTTCTTTTTAAAAAGGACGACCATGACAACGACGACGGCAATTATGAGACACCATACCATGCCATACCCCCAAGGCCATTCCAATTCGGGCATGTTTTTGAAGTTCATGCCGTATATGCCGGCGATAAAGGTAATGGGAATGAAAATGGTGGCCACAAGGGTCAGCACCTTCATTACCTGGTTCATGCGATTACTGACGGTGGACAGGTACAGATCAAGCATGCCGGACAGAACATCCCGGTAGGATTCAATGGTATCGATGAGTTGAACCACATGGTCATACACATCGCTTAAGAAAACCCTATTCTCCCGGCCGATGAGCTCGAATTCGCCTTTGGAGAGACGGTTCAACATGTCCCGCAGAGGCCACACTTGTTTGCGCAGGTAGATCACCTCCCGCTTTAGCGCGTGAATGGCTTTGACCACATCCACACCGGGCGTATCGGTGAGCTGCTCTTCAAGAAGTTCAATACGCTCGCCGATTTTTTCCATGATATAATAGTATTGATCCACAACGGCATCGATCAACGCGTAGGCCAGGTAGTCGCAGCCACATCTGCGGATGCGCCCTTTGGCCTTGAACAGCCGGTCTCTTACCGGAGAGAAGACGTCGCCGGGGGCTTCCTGAAAAGAGATCAAAAAACCGGCCCCCAATACAAGGCTCACCTGTTCGGAGATCACCATATGATCGCTATCGTTATATTGCAGCATCTTCAACACGATATAGACATAGGCGTCAAACTCTTCGGCTTTGGGCCGATGACCGGTATTGACGATATCCTCCAGCGTCAGGGAGTGAATATGGAAATGCGCTCCAAAGGCTTCCATCAAGGACAGATCATGAATACCGCTGACATTGATCCAGATGGCGCCGGCCGAGTCACGCAACGGCAGTAGATCGTCAACGCTGTCAGCGGTCCGCTCTTCAAGCGCCTCAGCGGTATAGTCGATCACGGTGATGTCAATCTTCTCGGTTTTTTGC
>JASFER010000072.1:0-23323 GCA_050124755.1 Desulfobacteraceae bacterium | reverse complement strand
TCTGGTGCTCCTCGATGTCATGCTGCCGGATATTGAAGGTGACCAGGTGTTCTTTGAAATGAAAAAACGCAATCCCAATGTGCTGGTCATCATCGCCAGCGGATACAATGTAAACCGCCAGATTTCCGAAATGCTCAAATACGGGTGCGCGGATTTCGTTCAAAAGCCATTCCAATCCAAAACATTGTCATCCAAAGTGCGCAGGGCCTTGGATAATCTTGCCATCCCGCCCGAAGTGGTTCGTCTCCTTTCCTGACGGCACCAGAAACATCATCAGGGGCGGTTGAAAAAAACCTGTGATTCAGCTAAAAACGCCGTAGTAGGTCAACGACTACCTGCATAGCCGGTGGCTTGGATTGTTTCGGTTACCGGGTCATTTATACATAGAAACAGGAGCAGGAGCAGCATATGGCACTAAAAATCGATGCAAATACATGGGTTTATGTATTGATCCAAAACCCTGGCACAGATGATCGTATCGTAGGGCAGATGGACACCGAAAACGACATCGCATTCATTCCGACATTTATGGACAAAGAGGCGGCCAATCAGGGCGTCCTCCATATGGCCAAAGCAAAGGGAAATAAGTATGAAATTCAGGCCATTATCTTTGATGACCTGGAAGCGTATGCGGCCAATGGCCGGTTCATCTTGTTTGTGATCGATGAGGATGGCAAAATCATTGACAAAAGGGCACCTTTTCAATCCTCATAAAGAGGTTGAGTGCATTCAATGGAATCTTTCAAACGAATTATCACCCGACCCGACTTTGACGGCGTTGTCTGCGCCGTGCTGCTCAGGGTTGCCATCGGCAAACATCTGCCGATTCTCTGGGCGCAACCCAATGACATGCAAAACGGCCGAGTCGATGTTGGCCCGAAGGACATCATTGCCAATTTGCCGATTCATGACAACTGCGCCATGTGGTTCGACCATCATGTATCCAATGAAACCAAAGCGCCTATTAAAGGCCTTTTCCGTGTAGCGCCGTCAGCTGCCGGATTGATCTATGAGTATTACCAAAATGCCATCGGCACGCGATTTCAAACGCTTGTAGAGCAAACGGACAAGATTGACGACGCCCGCTTAGGTCTTGACGAGATACTGCACCCCGAAAAATATCCGTACGTTTTGCTCTCAATGACGATTTCCGCCGAACATTCCTCCGACTTGGTTTATTGTGATGAAATGGTTGAACGCTTAATGTCCAGGGATATGGATGAGGTCATGGCCGATCCTCAGGTCATACAGAGATGCGATCGCGTAATAGCTGAAAACAAAGCTTACGAAGTGCACCTAAAACAGCACACGCGAATACAAGGGATTGTTACCATAACAGATTTTAGAGGACTGGATCCTGTGCCCAATGGAAATCGTTTTTTGGTTTATTCACTGTTCCCGAAAACCGTGGTCAACATGAAAATTTTTTATGAAAAATCGCAAACCGTGATTAAACTAGGTCATAGCATTATAAACCGCAACTGCAATGTAAACGTGGGAAAACTATTATCCCAATATGGCGGCGGCGGTCATAAGGGCGCTGGCGCTTGCCGGCTTGAAACTGACGGGGCTGAGCATCATATCAAAGACATATTGGACATACTGGTGGCGAATAAACCACTTTGACGATATAAAGTGGACCTTCTGTACATATAGTGGTAAATAGATGCAACATGAGGCTTCAATACATTGGGTAGTTGAAAATTTGGTTTCGCGCCTGAAATGATTCACCACCGGATTGGAACTGAGCGGATTACAAGGAGAGGACCCATGGCGAACAAGTTAAAACTTCAGGTATCCCAGCGTAGACATGATGTTCCCTGGAATCCAGAGAAGGCCCTTGCAGAAGCGGTGGCTGAAAGAGCAGAATTCCTCAAACAGCATCCTAAGTGCATTAAATTTCAAAAAGAAATAGATCGAGTCCTGGACAAGGCGGGCAGTTCTGAAAATCGCATGATCGTGCTGGCCATGCTCATAGAAGGCAAACTCGTCGAACTCCACAAACAATTTCAAAATCTCAACAGTGTCTTGTTATCCATACCAACTAGCCCAAAGACATAAGAAACGTTCTCAAATTCACTTTCTTATTTCTAAGCCTCAGTTTGTTACGGATTCCCAAACGATAAGTTTCCACAGTTCGCGGCGACAGGCCCAGCAATGCGGCAATTTCACGCGTTTTTTTGCCCTGGCGAATGAAATTGGCCACTTTGCGCTCGGAGGGTGTTAGATTAAAATAGTCCAGGGAAAGGCGCTTTGAAAAAGCGGAGGTGATGTCGTTCAGATTGGACTCCAATATACTCAAGCAGGCACGCTGACGGTTGTCTAAGGTTAAGGGTTTAAGCTTGTCCAGATAAGGCAGTACAAACTCTTTGACATTGCTCATCACCTGTTCTTCAAAGTCGTGTTTATCCTCCTCACGGCGTTTCAAAAGGACTTTCAAGGCCGTGTTGGTCTCTTGTAAATTTCCCTTTTCCATTTCCAGGTCGGTTTCCCGCTCTCTGAGGATGCGCTCGGTTTCCCGGCGTTCAAGTATCTCTTTTTGAAGTTCATCATTGGCCTGGATCAATTCAGCCGTCCTTATTTTAACCAACTCTTCCAACTCGACGCGAATTTTGTTGAGTGTGAGGCGGCTTTGGATGCTTTCGGTAATATCCCTGCAAACCCCTTCTTGAAAGATAAATCCACCTTGCGGGTCAAATTGAATCGAACAATTGGCTTCAAACCAATGAATGGCACCTGATTTGGAGACAACACGAAATTGCCGGGTTCGTGAGCAACTCTCTCTTTTGGTGACAATTTCAAAGTAAGACGCCGCCACTTGTTCCCTGTCCTCGATATAGATCAAATCAGTAATATTTTTCCCAATGAGTTCCACCGCCGTATAGCCGTATTGGTTTACCGCTTTGTTTACGGCCAAAATAACACCGTATTTATCCAAAGAGTAAACAATATCCGGTACATTATCCGCCAGCAGGCGGTACCTTTGAACGGCGGTCTCCAGGGCCGCCTGCAAGTTAGAGGAAATTTCATGCGATGATGATACCGCGGTGTTTGGCTTGGTGCTTGCTTTACCTGATTTGTCTGTCGTAATGTGGCTCATAAGAAAATTGCCGTATTCCGTATCTAATTAGTTTCATTCATTAATCTTGCAAGATAATATACGCTTTATGCACTACCCCCTCCCATCAGCGACCACGTCAAGTGGCGGATAGCCGAAAGTGGGCATGTCTTGGGAGAACGCCCAACGTCTAAAGCTCAATAAACTATTGAATCAATTTATTAAAAGGCGGTGCCGATCAATCTTATTATTTAATATCCAACGTTGAGCAGGTCATACGCTGGCTAAATAGCAAAGCCAATGCAGCATTACATATTGCGTGCATCAGTCGGTCTAAAGATTCAATGCGGTAACGAATCTGATCAGCAAGCGCAATCAAGCGCTGCATTTTATTCTGATGATCTTGGACGGTGGCGGCTATCGTTTCATTGATCCGGCGCTATAAGGTTCGCGTGCGCCATTGTGGTGCCGAGTCGTCATTTTAGCATCGTTTACGATTCACTGTTTTGAATCTGTTTTGTTACCCAACAGCAGCAGGCATGTCAAGAGAAAGTCCGTCGAACAGGCCGCACCCGGTCGGTAAAGCATCCGGGTCTTTTAGGACCCGGATGCTTTGAACCGCAGAATGATATTTATAATGGCCGATTCCAACTGTACAGCATAGCCGAGGCTCTCTGACCTGGCCCTGGGGAGTCGGCTTCAATGATGAATTGAAGCGGGTTTATGCTTGCCTTCGTCTCCAAACAAAGATATGCACAGGGCCATAACCGTTTTTTAAGTCGTTAAATAGGTTCAAAATAACTTCATAGGACAATATCAAAGCATGAAACTCGGCATTATAGGGCGCCCCCAATGTGGTAAAAAAACAATTTTTGAAGCCCTGACCAAAACCCAGTTGGACGCAGCCCAACGCAAAGAGACACGCATAGGTATGGTTCAAGTGCCGGACGACCGGGTAGGCATCCTGTCCGATATGTATCAGCCCAAAAAAACCATTTATGCCAGGGTCGAGTATCTGTTACCGGCACCGCCCGAAAATGTTAAAGAAGGCGCCAAAGAGCAGAGCATCTGGACCCAGGCACGCGATTGCGATGCCTTGATTCATGTGGTGCGCAATTTTAAGACCTACGGTACGCAGGCACCCCAGCCGGAAAAAGATCTGCAATCCATAGACGAGGAGTTGATTTTTTCAGATCTGGTGGTAGTGGAAAAACGCTTGGAACGATTGGAATTGGACCAAAAACGGGGTAAAAAACCCAACCCCGAAGAGCTGTCACTGCTCACGAAATGCCACGAACAGTTAAACCGGGATAAACCTTTGCGGGAGCTTGGGGAATTGGCCACTGCACGCATCCTCAGGGGATTCGCATTTTTATCGGCCAAACCTATGCTGATGCTTGCCAACAACGATGATGAAGATGACCGGCGACCGCAATGGCTTCCCGCCGAAAACGGTTTGATGGTGCGCGGAAAGCTGGAACAGGAATTGGCTTTAATGGAGCCGGAGGAGGCTGAAGCCTTCCTTGAGGATTTCGGTATTACCACATCCGCCATGGACCGCGTTATCGCCGGATCGTACGAACTGTTAGGGCTGATCTCGTTCTTTACCGTGGGCGAAGATGAAGTGCGCGCATGGACCATCAGGCGCGGTACACCGGCGCAAGAGGCCGCCGGAGAGATTCACAGCGATATTCAAAAAGGATTTATCCGCGCCGAAGTGCTGGCCTACGATGACCTGATCTCCGCCGGAAGTTATTCCGAAGCCCGAAAGCAAGGTACGGTTCGTTTGGAGGGCAAGGCCTATGAAGTGAAAAACGGGGATATCATTAACTTTCGCTTCAACGTCTGACGGCTTATGACGACAATCCCGAAACACTGCAACTTCTCCTCCAAAAGCTGCTCGAAATTCGTGTGCGGCCATACTATATCCACCAACTCGACCGCGTTCCCGGCACAAGCCACTTTTGGGTCCCCGTGGAAGAGGCCCTGGGGTTGATCGCCCATCTGAGGGGGAGGGTCTCCGGACAGGCCATGCCCCATTTTGTGATCGATCTGCCCGGCGGCGGCAAAGTGGAACTGCTCCCCGAGTCATGCCTGTCCAAAAATGACAGCGAATGGATCATGCAAAACTTTGAAGGCCGTAGGTTCACTTACCCCCTCAAGTAGCCCTTTCTAGATTAATTCAGAGCCTTCTCTAAAGAAAACGGAAAAAATGACGATTACAGAAAGAAGCACAAAATCGTTCTAGTTAATAATCGCCCCCGGACATCCCCATGACCTCCCTATATTGATCCTGCATTGAATGACGAATACCTGCTGCTAATTGAAAAACCGGATTTCTTCATCCTGAAAGGTGAAACTTGCTTGGTGTCACCGATATGGGTTTATCCAAGCAAATCGATCCATATGATAACAGGCAACAGAACTATGAATAATTTAGATATATACATCCAAAAGGATTTCAAGCTACCCTCACCGCCTGTAATCGCCGTTCGCATTCTGGAGGCCGTTAAAGATGAACACGCCGCCCCTAAAACGCTGTCTAAAATCATCTCCGGCGATCCGGCGCTGGCGGCGCGTATATTGAAATTTGCCAACGCTTCCCTTTATTCAACCTGTGTTAAAATCGACAGCATCGAACGCGCCGTCTCCGTGCTGGGAACGGAAAACCTGAAGAACATCGCTCTCTCCTTTGCCATCGTCAAGGCCCACCAGGGAGAGCTGGCCAGCCGATTCGATTTCAACCGGTTCTGGAAGCGGTCCTTAACCTCCGCCGTGAGCAGCAACCTACTGGCGGAAAAGATGGGCATGGACAAGGGCAACAGCTTTGTCGCCGGGCTGCTCAAGGACATCGGGATGTTGTATATGTACTTGGCCAAACCCGAAGACTATCTTGATGTCTTTAAGGAGCAAATGTGCAATAATCTGCCCCTGGTGGAATCCGAGCGCGCCATTTTCGGGTTCGATCACCAGGAGATCGGTGCCGCCATAATGGAGCACTGGTCCTTTCCGGGTCAAATCTACCGAGCCATCCGGTTTCACCATCGTATCATGGAAGCCCCCGTTTCCATCCGGGAAGAAACCAGGTTGCTGAGCCTGGCGGACAAGGTCTCATCGGCCTACCACGGTTGCAACACCATCAGCAGGGTAAAAGAAATCAACAACGCCTTTTACCGCAACAAAGCCATTAGAGACGAAGCGGTGACGGCGTTTATGGACCAGGTCGGCGAACAGACCCTGGAGATATTGTCTTCCTTCGACATGGACTCCGGCGGCATGCAGCCCTACTCCCAACTGCTTCAGGAGGCCAATGAGGAACTGGGCAAGCTCAACCTTTCCTATGAGCAACTCATTCTGGACCTCAAACAGGCCAGAAAAAAGAGCGACCAATTGGCCTCCGAGCTCAAAAAAGCCAACGACCAGCTTCGCCTGCTGGCCCTGCGGGACGGCCTGACCACCCTTTACAGCCATACTTATTTTCAAGACATTCTGGTCAAAGAAATCAGCAAAGCGCGCCGTTACAAGCGAACCTTATCGTTGATCATTCTTGACATCGACCACTTCAAGTCGGTCAATGACACCTATGGCCATCTCATCGGCGATGGGGTGCTGCGGCAAGTGGCGAAGCAAATCAAGAAGACCATCCGCATTGCCGATATTGCGGCCCGCTACGGGGGTGAGGCGTTCGCCCTTATTCTTCCGGAAACGAATAGCAAAGGCGCTCTCATTTTGGCGGAACGTTTGAGAAATGTCATCGAAGAAATGCCCCTGTCCAGCGACGGGCGTATTGATTTCGGCATCACCATCAGTGCAGGCGTTGCCACCCATGATCCCTCCATGAACAATACCATCACCACCGCCGAAATGATTCAGCATGCCCGCCGGGGATTGTATTTTGCCAAAAACAGCGGCCGGAACCAGGTCAGCATGTTCAGAGATGAAAACTAGTATTGTGTCCCGGAAATAACTTATAAAATGGCTATGGCTGCATGATCGCCAATGGGTTGCCGGAGCTTTCAAATACCAATGTCAAATGAATGTATTCTGCTGATTTTATTTACAATCGATCCCCATCCGCCATTTGACATTTTAGTTAGGTTCCAGTCGTTCTTTGAGCAAGCAGCAGGCAATCTGATAGGTTGGTATGCCGCCTTTTCCATAGGCGATATTATCCGGTTGGATCAATTTGTTCATCACACACCCTTCAGCTATGCTTAATTGAAATAAACCGGATTCGTTAATCGGATTTGTCGTTACGAGCCGGTCCCCTTCAAACACCAAGCTATGTAACGGGAAATCCTCGCACAGAGGGCACCGGTATACCCGTCCATTGGGAAAAACAAAGTAGTTGTCCGCCACCAGTCCCGCGCATTCAAATTTTTCGTCGACGCCGAGATAGACCTTTGGATAGGTGACGCGAATTCCCAGCCGGGCAACGCGGTCTGCCACAGGCGGTACCACTTTCAGCCAGTCATCCCGGGTGACTTGGAGCGGAGAAATGGTTCCGCCCGCGACTGCAGATTTTCCGCGAAGACCGATAACCTGAATAAAAAAATGATCGACGTCCCAATCCTTTAACAGCGGCACCATACCCTCCAGGTGGTCTATGTTGAGGGAGCTGACCGTATAGATTAAACTGATGCCGAATCCTTTGGCTTTAGCCTTGCGGATACCTGCGCTGCAGCGATCAAAACAACCTTGACCTCGGATGACATCGTTGATCTCTGCCGCCGGTCCATCCAGACTGAAGCTGAAAAAATCAACTTCATCCGTGGTCACGCGATCCAAAATCCGGTTAAACAGGTAGCCGTTGGTATCGATGGTAATGGATGCATAGCCCATTGCTTTGGCCGCTTTTACGACTGTAGACAACTCTGCATAGAGTGTGGGCTCCCCGCCCAGAAGAATAAGATTGGCGGCCGGACTTCTATGGATGATGATTTCCAGCCATTGTGTGATTTGCTCGGGTGGCAGGATTTGTGAACCGTGTTGTTGCGGATTGATATAGCAATGCCGACATTTTAAGTTGCATTGCGTCTGAACGTGGAAGAATACATTGGCCGTATCTTTGGCAAAAGCAACCGTATTGCGCATTAGTAGGTTTCGATGTGGCGTTTGGGCGCCGGCTTTTTCGGCTTGGGTTTTGGTTGGCTTGCTTGAGGCGTGGGCGCCCTTTTTGCATCGCGTTTGGCTCTGACCAGCTCTTCGTTGGTCAGACGCAGGCGCGCGGTCATATATTCGGCAAAAATGCGATAAAGCAGCAATAAGAAATCGAGCCGCGCGTCTTTCTCTTCCGATGTGGACAAACGATTCCCGGCCGACGTGTCCACCGCCAGGCATACGGTCTCACCCACGGCAAATACGGAAGCGGAGCGACTCTGGTCGTCGACAATACGCATCTCGCCGAAGATTTCGCCTTTTTTGTTTATGATACCGATATCCTCTCCCGCTTTGGAGATACGAATCTTGCCGGAGAGTAAAAAATAGAGCCAGGGGTCCATGTCCCCTTCCTGAATGATCTGCTCACCATCTTCATATTGCCGGATCTTGCTAAGGCGCAACAATTTGCCCAAATTCCGGGTTTCGAAATGCTTCAGCGCCTGAATGCTCATGAGGCGTTGGATATTTTCTATGTTCTCTTTTAAATATTTTGATTCAATCATCAGAGGCCTCCGCAATGGCACAAACAACCGACAACTAATGTATTTTAAGTGTTGACAGCTCGAAAAGGCAAGCTCAATCTGCTTTTTCCAATCGCCGCAGGCAACCCGGGCACCGGCCTGCTTAAAGATGCATATTGTTTATTTAACCGTTCTCAAGACAATGTTTGGACAATTGTTTATCAAAATCAACTGGATAGCAACCGTCAAAGCACGCCTTGCAGAAAGTTTCTTCCGGATCGGGGATACCGGTCGATGTCAGTAGACCCTCCAGGCTCAAATAGTGGAATGAGTCCAATCCCAGGAACTCCCCCAACTCTTTGACAGACATGCGGGCCGCAATGAGCTCTCCCACCGTGGAAAAATCGATGCCGTAATGGCAGGGATGTCGATGAGGCGGGCCGGCCACACGCAGATGGACGCGTTTGACGCCCAATTCCCTTAGTGTGCGCACACGGGTCTTCGCTGTCGTACCCCTGATAATGGAATCTTCTATAATGATAATATCTTTTCCCTTGAGCAACTCTTTAATGGGATTCAATTTTACCCGCACGCCAAAATCGCGCATGCTCTGCGTCGGCTGAATAAATGTCCTTCCCACATAGTGGTTTCTGATCATCCCCATCTCAAAAGGTATGCCCGAAGCTTCTGAATAACCCAAAGCCGCATAGGATCCCGAGTCGGGAAAAGGCATCACCAGATCCGCTTTGACAGGAGCTTCTTCAGCCAAACGCCGCCCGTGGGCCTTGCGGGTCAGGTAGACGTTTCGCCCCATGAAGGTGCTGTCCGGCCTGGCAAAATAGATAAATTCAAAAATACAGAAAGCCTGCCGTTCGGCTTTCGGCAAATAGAGGCTGCGCGGTCCCTTTTCGTCGATGATGACGATCTCGCCCGGTTCGATCTCACGCACGAATTCAGCTTGAACCAAGTCAAGTGCGGAAGTCTCCGAAGCCAAAACCCAACAACCGTTGAGTTTACCCAGGCACAGTGGTCGAAAACCGTGGGGATCCCGAAGGCCGATGACCTCGCCGCGGCTGGTCAGCATCACCATGGAATAGGCCCCTTGCAGACGCCCGGCGGCCTCCATCAAGGCTTTTTCAAACCCGATTTGCTTGAGGTGGCGCACGAAAAGATGTAAAAAAACCTCACTGTCCATGGTGGATTGAAAGATGGATCCGGCATCTTCCAATTCTTCTTTAAGTTTATGGGCATTGACCAAATTACCGTTGTGTCCGACGGCATAAGATTTTTGGTGATGGCGCACCACAAAGGGTTGTGCATTGGACAAAACCGAGCTTCCGGTAGTGGAATAGCGTACATGCCCGACTGCGCTGGCACCTTGGAGTTTTTCGAGTCGGGGCATGTCGAAAACATCGGAAACAAGCCCCATCGCCTTGTAGTTGTTGACCATTTCATCTTTGGCAACGGCGATACCGGCACTTTCCTGGCCACGGTGTTGCAAAGCATACAGGCCGAAGTAGGTTACTTTTGCAGCTTCAGGATGGCCGGAAACGCCAAAAATACCACAGGATTCGCGCGGGTGGTCATCAGCATGGAAGATGTCGCTATCGGATTTTGTGCTCTCATCGCTCATGAAATATTAGCTCCTAGAAATAGCTGAACTTAAAGACATATACTCTCCAGTCTCAGGTAACATTATCATCCAGCCTGTTGCCTGGCGGCAGTATCCAAGGATACAAGGTCGTGATATTCCTGCAATGATCGAACAGTCAGCGCATGGGATTTAAGCGCTGCCAAAGCTTTGCTGACCGCCAGTGCGCCGGCAATGGTGGTGACGTAGGGAATCGAAAATTTCAATGCGGCCCGCCGAATCACATAACCGTCCTTCCGCGCCCCATCCCCTGTGCCGGTATTAATGACCAGATGAATAACGCCGTTCTTGATGGCATCTTCTACATGGGGCCGACCTTGTGCCAATTTGTTCACATGCTCAACGTTGATGCCCTGTTCCTTTAAAAAAGAACCTGTACCGCCGGTGGCCAATATGGTGAATCCCAAAACCTCAAATTGCCGGGCCACCGGTACCACAGCGGGCTTGTCCGCATCCATGACGCTGATAAAAACCGTGCCTTCCACCGGCAGCTTCATGCCGGCCCCTAATTGGGCTTTGGCATAAGCGCTGCCAAAATCAGTACCGAGTCCCATCACTTCGCCCGTGGATTTCATTTCCGGTCCCAGCAGGGTATCCACGTCCGGAAAACGGTCAAACGGCATGACGGCCTCTTTGACGGAAAGGTGCGGTGGAACCACCTCGCCGGTGATCCCCAACTCGTGCAAAGTCTGACCAAGCATTATCTTGGTGGCCAGCTTGGCAAAAGGAATGCCGGTGGCCTTGCTGACAAAAGGCACTGTTCGGGAAGCGCGCGGGTTGACTTCAATAACGAATAATCGGCCGTCCTTGATGGCATATTGCACATTCATCAAACCCACCACACTGAGCTCATTGGCCATGGCCTTTGTGGCGGAAGTAATTTCGTTGATCAGGTCCGGATCAATACTGTAAGGCGGTAGCACGCAAGCCGAATCGCCGGAATGAACGCCGGCGGCTTCGATGTGCTCCATAATGCCGGCGATGATGGTAGTCTCGCCGTCGCTGATGGCGTCCACATCCACCTCCACTGCATTTTCCAGAAACTTGTCGATCAGCACCGGATTCCCTGGTGAAGCCAAAATGGCCAGTCGGGTAAAATTTTCCAGTTCGGTTTGGTTGTAGACGATCTTCATAGCCCGGCCGCCCAACACAAAAGACGGTCTCACAATAACAGGGTAACCGATATCCCGGGCCACCCGGCAAGCCTCTCCCACCTCCAGGGCGATACCGTTGGCCGGTTGCACCAATCCCAGTTTTTTGAGCATGGCCTGAAATTGCTCGCGGTCCTCGGCCCGATCGATACTTTTGGGGTCGGTTCCCAGGATGGGAACGCCGGCCTTGGCCAAAGGCGTGGCCAGATTCAACGGCGTCTGACCGCCGAACTGAACGATCACCCCATATGGCTGTTCTTTTTCAACAATGTGCAACACATCCTCTTTGGTCAAGGGCTCAAAATAGAGTTTGTCCGAAGTGTCATAATCGGTCGAAACCGTTTCCGGATTGGAGTTGACCATGATGCTTTCCACGCCCAATTCATCCAGGGCGAATGATGCGTGCACACAACAATAATCGAATTCGATGCCTTGGCCTATGCGGTTGGGACCGCCTCCAAGGATCATGACCTTCTTTTTTGGGGAAACCCGGGCCTCACATTCAATTTCATATGTAGAGTAATAATATGGAGTTGAGGCTCTAAATTCTGCCGCGCAAGTGTCAACCAGCTTGTAGCACGGCCGGATCCCGCGCCGTTTACGGTCTGATGCTACCAAATCGTCATCAACACCCAACAGGTGGGCCAACTGTATGTCTGAAAAGCCCCATGATTTGGCTTGCCAAAAGTCCTCATCGGATATATCCAGCCGGGGACCGTGGGCATCTGACATGATGCAGCCACGGTTTCCTTTTTGGCGATGCTTTTCTTCCAGGTCTACGATCTGTTTGATTTGAAACAAAAACCAGGGATCAATGCCGGTCAGTTGATAAACGGCATCAATACTCATTCCGGATTGCAGGGCATACCGCAAATAAAAGATTCGCTGTGAATTGGGTGTGCTGAGCTTTTTTTCGATCTCATCGGCTGATGGGAAAACGCCATCCTCCTCTTGCCGGCCTTTGCCGTCGGCACCCAGGCCGTGCCGCCCGATCTCCAAACCGCGCAAACCTTTTTGCAGGGCCTCTTTAAAAGTACGTCCGATGGCCATGGTTTCACCAACCGATTTCATGGAAGTGGTGAGCAGATCCGGTGTTTCAGGAAATTTTTCAAAGGTCCAGCGTGGTATTTTGACCACACAATAATCCAGTGTGGGTTCGAAAGAGGCCAAGGTTTCGCTGGTAATATCATTTTGAATCTCGTCGAGCGTGTACCCCACCGCGAGTTTGGCCGCAATCTTGGCAATGGGGAAACCGGTGGCTTTGGAAGCCAGGGCGCTGGATCTAGACACCCGGGGATTCATCTCCACCACGATCATCTCGCCATCGACCGGATTGATGGCAAATTGGACGTTGGAGCCGCCGGTATCCACACCGATTTCACGCATAATCGCCAGAGACGCGTTGCGCATGACCTGATATTCTCTATCGGAGAGGGTCTGGGCCGGCGCCACGGTAATGCTGTCTCCGGTATGAATTCCCATGGGATCCATATTTTCGATGGAGCAGATGATCACCACATTGTCGTTGTGGTCACGCATCACCTCCAATTCGTACTCTTTCCAACCCAACACCGATTGCTCGATCATCACCTGAGTGATGAGGCTGGCATCCAATCCGGCTTTGGCCACTACTTCCAGCTCTTCGGGATTGTACACCACGCCGCCGCCGGTTCCACCCAGTGTGAAACTGGGACGAATGATCAGGGGAAAGCCGATATGGGCGGCAATGGAGCGGGCCTCATCCATATTGTGGGCAAATCCGCTTTGGGGAAGTTTGAGGCCGATCCTTTCCATGGCGGCGCGAAATTGGTCGCGGGACTCGGCTTTGTTGATGGCCTCCAGGGATGCGCCGATGAGCTCCACATTGTATTTCTCAAGTGCGCCCATCTCAGCGACCTTAACCGCCGTATTCAGTCCGGTTTGCCCGCCCAGGGTGGGCAACAGGGCATCGGGGCGCTCTTTTTCAATGATTTTGGCAACGCACTCGGGGGTGACCGGCTCCACATAGGTGCTGTCGGCTGTTTCGGGGTCGGTCATGATGGTGGCGGGATTGGAATTAACCAAAATAACGTGGTAGCCCTCTTCTTTGAGAGCTTTGCACGCCTGGGTGCCGGAATAATCAAATTCGCAGGCTTGCCCTATTATGATGGGCCCGGCGCCGATGATCATGATTTTGTGGATGTCGGTGCGTTTTGGCATAGTTTATAAAGCAATAAATAAGTGTATCATATGAGTTCGGTCTGCAGCGTTATTTATCGTAACAAGTTTTAGGTTTTAGGTTTTACGTTTTAGGTTAAGGAATTCTGCCTTATTTTGATTAGAGAACCTGTTGACCGATTGCTACAAACAAAAATCATCAGATCCCTGTCCACCGCTTAAAACCCAAAAACCATTAGTAACCCATCAACCGTTATTATTATTTAAAAACGAGTTTCGCATTATGAGGCCTCGGCTAAACTTCGGGATGGTGTTGTACCGCAACCAAGTAAAATAGACCCCAATCCTCAACCTAAAACTTAAAACCTAAAACCTAAAACTGGTTTAAATGAACTACAAAAATGTCCCTCTTCTAACGCTCTAAACAACCTCCATCATACGTCGGAACTCTTCGAATAAATACCGTGCATCATGAGGGCCCGGCGATGCCTCGGGGTGGTATTGAACGGCCAGCACCGGCAGCTTTTTATGGCGAAAACCCTCCAGGGTGTTGTCGTTGAGATTGATGTGGGTAATCTCGATCTGGTCCGGATTCAGGCTTTCGGCATCTACGGCAAAGCCGTGGTTTTGAGAAGTGATCTCGACCTTGCCTGTGGACAAATGCTTTACCGGCTGATTGGCGCCGCGGTGGCCGAACTTCAGCTTATAGGTTTTGGCGCCAAGGGCCAACCCGAGGATCTGATGCCCCAAGCATATTCCGAATATAGGACGATACCCCAACAAGGTCCGGGCTGTTTCAATTCCGTAGGTCACCGGTTCCGGATCCCCCGGACCGTTGGACAGGAAAATACCGTTGGGCGCCATGGATTTGATGGTATCCGCATCGGTAAAGGCCGGGACCACCACCACCTCCAAATCATGGGAGGCCAAACAGCGCAGGATATTGTACTTTATGCCGAAATCAACAGCCACCACGGAAGGTCTGGCGTCGCGATCAAGCCACACCGTTTGATCCAGCGGACCGTCAATGATCTCAGGTCGGTTATCTCGCCAGCGATAGGGGTGATCCGAGGTCACCGATTTGGCCAGATCCAGACCGGCCATGCTGGGCAGTGCCCTTGCCTTTTTTACCAATTTGTCGGGATCAAGCTCGGCGGTGGAAATAACGGCCCGCATGGCACCGGCGTTGCGAATGTGTCGGGTCAACGCACGGGTATCCAAAGAATCGACACCCAGTATATTGTATTTGATCAGGTAATCCGCCAGGGTGTCGGTTGACCGAAAATTGCTTGGGAAGGGCTGGTATTCACGGATAATGAATGCGGCCACCTGAATACGCCGGGATTCAACATCCTCCGGGTTGACCCCATAATTTCCGATGAGAGGATAGGTCATGGCGACCAACTGGCCACTGTAGGAGGGATCGGTAAGCACCTCCTGGTAACCGCTCATGCTGGTATTGAACACCACTTCTCCGCCCACCTCACCTGCACCGGTAAAAGAATGGCAGGCAAAGGTACGCCCGTCTTCAAGGGCCAATAGTGCTTTCATGGTCTCCAATTTCAATCGAATCGCTTCTCAAGCAGCGTGATAAATGGGCGTATTCATGTTGGCCGTCTTTACCGAGCTGTCGTGTTTTAACCTGCACCCATACCCTACATTTGGTGTTTCATCAACTCATATTATGATTTGATGAGTTCGAGGTTCATGGTTCATGGTTCATGGTTCGTCAGCCACTTTTATCGGTTCCATGACCGTGCTTTAATTCTTTTAAACATAGAAAGAGCGCACCGTTTTGAACCGTGCGCTCTTGCTGACATTCGATTAAGGACCTAAGCAAACTAATCCAGCGCTACATTTTCAACCAGGTTCCATATTCCGCACGGGCAAGCGCCTGCGCAGAAACCGCAGCCGATACAGCGCAGGGTATCGACAACATATTCAAATTCACCGCCATCATGCTCTTCCCGACTGATGGCCGTTTCAGGGCACATGGCCACACAGATGCCGCAATCGCGGCATTGGCCGCATGACGCACACTGGCTGCCGCAATGATCCAGATCCTCATATTGCACAATGCGCGGATCGTAGTACTCCAAACTCACACGGTTGATATCGATGATGGTTTTAGGCTCCACAGGCGGTCTTTTTCCGGAGGCGACGGCGTTGATGGCGTCGGCCGCCCGTCGACCCGCACCAATGGCATCGGTCAATAATCCGGGGCGCACCACATCACCAATGGCAAAAACCTTCGGATGAGAGGTCTGGAAATGATCATCCACTTTGATATAACCGCGATCCAACGCGATGTCATCCGTGAGGAATTCCAAATCCGGTGCATCGCCGATGGAGACAAACACCGAATCCGCTTCAATGACCTCACCCGTATTCAATCGGACACCCGCTTCGGTGATGGCTTGAGTAAAGACCGGCCAGCGAAACTTGGCCCCGACTTTTTCGGCCTCCTCGCGCTCTTTTCCAAAGGAAGCCGGCTCCTGTACATCCAGCAGGGTAATATCTTTGGCCCCTATGCGGGACGCTTCAGTGGCCACATCACATCCCACGTTGCCGGCACCGATGATGACCACTTTTTCGCCCACTGTTGCCGTCCCCTGCTTTGAAGCTTGGAGAAAATCCAAGGCGGTGATCATGCGCTCCTTACCCGGTATGGGCAAAGTCCTGGGTTTCTGGGCGCCGGCCGCAATGACGACAAAATCGTAATCGGTGATCAACTGCTCCGCATCCGCCCGGCTCAACCGTTGCTGCAGGTGGACATGGGAAATCACCTTGTTGATCCGCTCGATCTCCTTGCCGAAAATCTCTTCCGGGATTCGGCTGCCGGGGATGGAAGCGGCGATCTTGCCGCCCAATGTTTTAGCCGTGTCATAGACCACGGCTTCATGGCCTTTCAAACGCAATTGCCAGGCCACCGAGATACCGGCAGGACCTCCTCCGATCACGGCCACTTTCTTGCCGGACAAAGGCGGCATATCAGGTAATCCTGCGGCCACGCTGGCCTTGCCAAGCTGGGTCACGTCCACTGGTGCCATCAAAGAGGCGCCTTTAGTGCAAGCCCCCATGCAGGGATTAGGGCAAAGGTAACCACAAACGGAGGCTGGAAACGGCGTATAAGCCAAAGCCAGATCCACGGCTTCGTCCACCCGGCCGTCACGAACCAGACGCCAGCGTTGTTGCACAGGAATGCCGGTAGGACAGGTGGCCTCGCAGGGTGCCATGTACTTGTCATTTTCCCAGACCGGCACAAACCGGCGCAAATCGCCCCGGGTAATCAAGGGAATCACACTGCGATCCAGATTGGTCAAATCCCCCACCAATCCGCCTAGTCCCAAGGTGGCATCCCACACCTCTTTGTGAAAAGCCGCCATGGAACGCTTCTCTTGAGAAATCCGCTCTTGGGGGGTTCGTGCCCTGATCAGTTGCCACTGGTCTCTTTGTGTCAGAATCTCCAATAATTCCGAACGATTGATTTTCTCCAGGAATAGCGCAATGTTATCCGTCAGCCACTGCCAAGTGCCATCGTCGACGGGCACTATGGCGGCATCGGTCCGGCTGAATCCTTTATGGGGTCCGCGGAACAGGACTTTGCCGCCCACCATGCCCACCATGGGGCGATAGCCCAGTACATTGCCGGCATCCTGGGGGTCGTGACCGCAGACCACGGCTATGCCACCGGCCATAAATTCGGCGAAATAGTCTCCCACAGATCCCAACACCCAGAGTTCGGGAGGATCAAAGCGGGGATTGTGCTTGGTCATGGTCATGCCGCGGGCGCCGATGTTGCCGGCCACAAGTACTTTCCCCTGGGCCATGCCGTTGCACGCACCATTGGTCGCATTTCCATGAACGATGATTTCGGCCCCGGCATTGAGCCAGCCGATATCGTCAGAGGTGGCGCCCATGATTTCGACCAGGGTATTGTCAAATCCCAGGGAGCCGGCCCGCTGCCCTACCGGACCGGTGATCTTAAGATGCACCTTTTGGTCGCCCGCCTTCCACAAGCGCCCGCCAATACCGTGCTGGCCATAGGCCTTCACATGCAATCGGGTGTGGCCTTGGGCAACGGCATCCTGGATCTGTTCTTCCAATACCCGGGATTCAAGCCGATGGCCATCGACTTTACCGGAAATCACAACATATTCCTGGTCATTTCTCATTAGGGCATCTCCGCTTATCGAACTCCAATGGCGCCGCTTGTACCATTTAGACAACATATTTAATATTCAACCGTTCGGCCGTGTGGTAATCATTGATCCCCAAAGCATCGGACATGCCGATGGGCAGTGCCGTAGACCGGCCTAAAGGCGCCACGATCTTTTTCAATTCCGTATCGAAACTCAAAAAGGCATCCACCACCCGCTCGGCCACCATATCCACATCCAGACGACGATAGAGCCGTGGATCCTGGGAGGTGATCCCTTTCGGGCATAAGCCGATGTTGCAGATATTGCATCGGTCGGTTTCCGATCCCAGGCATCCGGCGGCAGCCTGCATAATGTATTTGCCGATTTGCACGCCGCTGGCGCCCAGCATGATCAGTGCGGCCGCATTGGCTGCCAGGTTGCCGTTTTTGCCCACCCCGCCACCGGCAAACAACGGCACCTCGTTCTGCTTACCCAGCATCACCAAGTTCAGATAGGCGTCTCGGATATTGGTGGCGATAGGATGCCCCATGTGGTCCATGGAAACGTTATAGGCCGCTCCGGTGCCCCCGTCTTCCCCATCGATGGCCAGACCGGCGGCATAGGGATTGCGCGTCAGGTTGTTGAGCACCGCCATGGCTGTCGAGCTTCCAGATATTTTGGGATAGACCGGCACCCTGAAGCCCCAGGCCATGGACATGGATTGGATCATTTTGGCCACGGATTCCTCAATGGAATACTGGGTCTGGTGAGTTGGCGGACTGGGCAGACTGACCCGTGTCGGTACCCCCCGGATGGCGGCAATCAGCTTGTTGACTTTGTGCCACATCAACAAACCGCCGTCACCGGGCTTGGCGCCCTGTCCGTATTTAATCTCGATGGCACAGGGGTCCTCTTTCATATCCGGCAGGGCATGAATGATTTCGTCCCAACCGAAATAACCGCTGGCAATTTGCAAAATCGTGTACTTGAGAAACCGGCTGCGCAGCAAGCGTGGCGGACACCCGCCCTCGCCGGTGCACATGCGCACCGGCATGCCCAGCTCTTCATTGAGATAGGCAACGCCCAATTGAAGCCCTTCCCACATGTTGGGAGAAAGGGCGCCAAAGGACATGGAGCCGATCACCAGCGGGTATATTTCGCGCACCGGCGGCATCCACCCGTTTTTCTTATAAAATTTTAGGTTATCCTCCGGTGACAGAACACGTCCCAGCAGGGTGCGCAATTCAAACTCATGGCGGCCGGCATCCAGGGCCGGGTCGGTCAGCATGGAAATGCGAATAAATTTAATCTGGTCCAGAATCCCACCGGCCACATTGCGGCGTCCGCCACGCTTGCGCGGTTGGCCGCCGCGGTTGACATGGAAGCGAATTTTATCCGCCTCGTCGCTGCGCAGGGGTATGACGGCGTCGTTGGGGCAAACCAGATTACACATGGCACACCCCACACACGCATAAGCCGGGTCGGTCTTCTGGCGGATGCCATGATACACCTTATAGACGTTGGAAGGCGGATTGGCCGGGTCCAACGAAGCGGTCATGGTGCGCTTGCGGAAAACACCCAACTCAATGGCATTGACCGGGCATATTGCGGTGCACCGGCCGCATAGGGTACATTTGTCTTTGCGCCAATCAATCTGCCACAGCAGATCTTTGACGCCTAAAGTTGAAGGGGTAATGGGTCTGTCTGGGAGCATATGCTGATCTCCTGGCGATTGGGACCGACAATGGCGGTATCCAAATGCATGGGTTGAAAATCTTTGCTTTTATCTCGATCGGGTATGGCCGCATCAATACCGCATATTTCCGACGCAAACGCCAAGCATCCCGGGCGGCCGCCCACCACACCGGGTCTCAATTTCTTGCGGTCCTGGACCATGAAAACCGAATGGTCGGGCAGGCAGCCGATAACGCAATTGGGACCATCGATAATCAATCTGCGGCACGAACGTTTGAGCTGTTTCAGAAATTCGCCGTTGGGGTGATCTTCCAGCGCTTCCTTCTGCAGCGGCGTGATCACATGCTTATAAGCCTCCAGACCCAAATCCAGCCTTTTCTGCGTATAGTGCAAAATGTGGGTAAACACCTCTGAATCGGAATTATAGCCGATATAGCCGGGCACCCCCCTGGACTGAAGGTACTCTTTAATCGGTACAAAGGCGGTGTTTTCACCATTGGTCATGGTGGTGTAACCCTGAATAAAAAAGGGATGGCACGCATAGAGGTTGATGGCGTAATTGGTGTTTTGCCGCCCCTGCGCCAGGATAATCCGGGCGTGAAGTTCCGATCGGTCCAGATCCAAATATTTAGCCACCGACATGGGATCACCGATCTCTTTGATCATGATGACATCGGGCCAGAAGGAAAAAACGATCATATCCTCTTTCTCCTCACCCATGGCCCGCAATTTAATGCGGGTGTCGGTCAATCCAATGTAGCGTTCCTCCTGGGTCCAGCTCTCCCACTCGTCCGGATATTCATAGGCCCGAATTAAATAAGTATCCCGTTTGGGGGTGCCTTCGGGCGGATCCTTGGGAACCTTGATGGAGGTTTTGTACTTGGTCCGAAAACCGAGATCCATCATAAAATCATCCAACCTTCGCAATCCCGCTTTGGTAAAGATACCCGACAGGATGGGGGCGTCCCGCATATCTTCGAAGGGACCGGACAGATCTCTCAACAGGAGACCGACTCCCGATCCATCGTGGCCTTCCCGCATTGCATCCATGGCATCGAAGGCCACCATGGGCGATTGGGGTTCTTGACTTGAAATGGCAAACAAACGACACATGATAATTTGGTGCTCCTTGAATATTCGCGTATTTTCCCATGGCGGCAGGCGGTATCGACCACCCGGAGCGTTTCAGAAGAAAGCGCCAATTAGGAAATGATGCTGGATAGGTTTCCGGCCGAAGGTTGTATAAAGCAACTTATGTGCCATCCACTTACAACAGCTGAACTTGCCTTAATAGCAGGTTCAAGGGCATTTGAGAAGGAAAAATTGGCCCTATAAAATGACAAAAATGAATAACGGCCGGCGACCACCCTACAAAATTGTAGAAAACAGCGTTTTTCCTCTAATTTTTCCTTAAGACTTAACCCGCAAAACTTGCTATATATATGGAATAGGAAACCATTGATGCCCGGCCGGCCCTGATCTGGAACATAACTCCGGCAGTAGTCGTCTGCCGGCTAAGGGCGGGCTTGGGAGCCCCGCCCTACGAAAACCATCTGCATTGCTGAAATGCCGATAAAAACGTAGGGCCGGCCTCCGCGCCGGCCGGTTTTAAGTATCGATGTGGGCATATGCCCCACCGGGTCTTATGATGGCAATACATGAAACCCGGAAGTTATATAACCGAATTTAAAACCAAATTTAAAACCAAATTTAAAATAAGATGGATTATTCGAGGTCCCAATGCCCATACTTCCCCCCCGGTTAAGTGACCAGACGGCTGCACAATGGCGGCATTTCCAAACCGCCGTGACAGAGACGGGGTTGACCATCCCCCGGGACCATACCGCCGTTGAGGCCCTGAAAACCGGTTTCGCCCTGAGCCGCTTTGTGGCCCGGACGGCCACTCGACACCCTGAAATAGCGACTGACCTGCTTGCGTCCGGCGACCTGACCATCCGTTATGGAGAATCCGACCTTTTTCAGCGATTTCAAAAGCAACTCCTGCAAAGTGCCGGACCATCCTCGGTGTCCATTTATGAGAAAGTATGGGCCACCATCCCCACATCCGCATTCGAAAAGCAGCTGAGGCTGTTTCGGCATCGTGAAATGTTACGCATTGCCGTGCGTGATTTGGCCGGTATTGCGGAACTGAGCACAACCCTTGGGGAGCTCTCCTACCTGGCGGACATTTGCATTCAACAAGCGCTCGAATTCCAGTTTAAGCGGCAATGCAATGAATGGGGTACGCCCGTTGACGATCAAGGCAAGCCACAAAACCTGGTGGTTTTAGGAATGGGAAAGCTCGGTGCCCACGAGTTGAATTTTTCATCGGATGTGGATCTGATCTTCACCTATCCCAAAGAGGGGCACACCGTAAATGGCACCAAAACAACTTCCAACGAGGATTTTTTTATAAGATTGAGCCGCAAATTGATGAAAACCATCGGCGCCCCCACCGCCGAAGGATTCGTATTCCGGGTGGACACACGCCTAAGACCCTTTGGCGAATCCGGCCCCATTGCGCTGAGCTTCAGCCGGATGGAAGAGTATTATGAAACCCATGGGAGGGAGTGGGAGCGCTATGCATTGATCAAGGCGCGCGTCGTTGCCGGCGATGCCGGGACCGGCCGACAATTGCTCGAGGACCTTAAGCCCTTCGTATTTCGCCGCTACCTGGACTACAACACCTTTGAATCCCTGCGTGATATGAAAAAACGCATCGCACTGGAAGTTCAGAGCAAAGGCCTTAAAGATAACATTAAACTGGGCCCGGGGGGTATTCGCGAGGTTGAGTTTTTCGGTCAAATGTTTCAGCTGCTTCGCGGCGGTGTGCAGCCGGAGCTGCAAGCACGCGGCATTTTAACCATTCTTAGACGGTTGGTAAAAAAGGGATATATCCCTCCGGACACGGGAGAAGAATTGTCCGCAGCCTATGATTTTCTGAGGCGCACTGAAAATCGTATTCAAGCTTATATGGATCAGCAACGCCACCAACTGCCCCAGGCCGAAGAAGAACGCACGATACTGGCGGCATCCATGGATTTCGAGGACTGGCCGAGTTACCTCATGGCCTTGAATCAACACCGCCAAAGCGTACACCACCATTTCAACGCCCTTCTGGAAGGCGGCGGCTCGGATGAAGATCGCCGGACCAGCCGGGAGGAAACCCAAGCCAATGAACTGACCGCCATCTGGCAAGGCGTTGTGGAAGAGGATCAAGCCCTCGCCATTTTGGAAGCCGCCCATTTTACCGATCCTTCCAAGGCCTATCGACTGGTTTGTGACCTGAAAGGCGACGCGGCGCTGCGCCCCATGAGCCCCATGGGGCAGGAACGGCTGAACAAAATTATGCCCCTGATGTTGAAAACAGCCGGTAATACCACCCATCCGCAGTTGGTGCTTCAGCGCCTGTTTAATTTAATCAAATCGATCTGCCGGCGCACCGCCTATCTTTCCCTGCTTTATGAATATCCGGCCGCCATAACCCATCTGGTGCAACTGTCCGAAGCCAGCCCCTGGATAGCGGACCTGCTCAGCCGCCATCCAGCTTTGTTGGACGAGCTTCTGGACCCTCGCACCCTCTACAGCCCCCCCTTAAGGGAGGAGCTTATTGAAGAATTGCAATCCCGTTTGGCCGGCATCCCTGAGGACGACCTTGAACACCAGCTTGAATCATTACGTATATTCAAACAAATCAATGTATTACGTGTCGCCGCATCTGACATCACCAATGTATTGCCGTTGATGAAGGTCAGCGATCGACTCTCCGATATCGCCGAGGCGGTCCTGGCTGAAGTCGTGCAGATTTCATGGCGCCACCTTGTGGCCAAGCATGGCGCCCCCACGTG
>JASFER010000071.1:0-23637 GCA_050124755.1 Desulfobacteraceae bacterium | reverse complement strand
CCATGAGGGACTCGCAAAAAGTCCGAAAACTGTGATTGGCGTCATTCCGGGCTTGACCCGGAATCCAGTATTTACAGGCACTTGTGGATTCCGGCGTCCGCCGGAATGACGGAGCTTCGTATTTTTTCCACGTGTGGGGGTCGGACCAAGCCAATACGTTGATATTATATAAAAAAAGTGTAATTAATACCGTCCAAAAAGCTTTAGAAATTCCATTTTACCCACCAAAAAAGCACTTAAGCAAAAACAGAAGATCCATTTGATGCGGATAATCCTAATCTTGATTAAAATAGATGGCTATGTTAGGTAGTCGTTCATCTATTCCAATGATATACAAATCAAAATGTAGAAAGTATATCAGGTTCAGATACAATCTCGGTCGATACGTTATTCCTTTGACCATTCGCTTTAATTGAATATTCCCAACAAAGTAATCGAACTTTAATTTCTAGAAAAGCAAGCGTCGATGACAAAAGCAGGGTGTCATGCTCATCCTCGTTCAGGCGGTGCATCTGGTATGATTTTATATAAAAATCGATAGGATACTTTATTCAAATTTCAGGCGACACACCCATTCAGGTTTGATGACCTCTTTAAAGGAGAGACGCTATGGAACCTGTTTTGGAATGCGGAATACTCAGAGTAAAATCAGATACCGGGGGAGGTGCAGCACAAAAATTTTACATAACAAAATTGGGTGAAAGCGATTTGCCAAACATCATGGCCTTGCAGGAGATCATTGTACGGAATCTTCACTGCAGTGAAATCCTGGAGCCTTTCCCGGAAGATTTCATGAGGGAGCACCTGACCAAACGCGGCTTTATATTAGGTCTCTTTTCAGGCGGTGGCTTGGTGGCCTTTCGCAATGTTTTTTTTCCTGATCGGAGCGATATGGTCTGGAATCTCGGAAGGGATATCGGACTGCCGGACGTGGCGCTGGGAAAGGTTGCCAATCTTCAATTGGTGTGTGTCCATCCCGATTATCGCGGCAACGGCTTGGCCCTCAAGATGAATCGGTTGTCTTTGGCCCTGCTCAGGGAGCGTGGCGCTTACGAGCATATTTGTGCCACAGTTTCCCCACTCAACATTTGGAACTTGGATATTCTGCTCAACAGCGGTTTTCATATCCGGAACTTAAAGCCGAAGTATGGCGGAAAGATGCGTTACATTGTGCATCAGCGGCTGTCGATGCCTGAGATTTTTGACACCCATGGTCTCGTAGAATTAAAATTAAAGGAGGTAAAACCCCAGAAACGCTTGCTGCGCGCCGGCTATTGCGGTATACGATTGAAGCCGAAAGACGGCAATGGTCGAAAGCTTACACACACATCTGCTATCCATTTGAACCTGTTGTTTGCGCGGCCGGTACGGGAAACCGGCGTGTATGTGGTACCCCGCCGTACGGCGCTCAAAAGCGTACAAAAAATGAACATGTTATCCGATGGCAATGATGAGAAAAGTAAAATCAAAGGCGAATAAATCTATAAGCCATCTTAAAAGACAGATTTTGGGTTAAAAGATTTTGCGGTTTTCTATTGCTGCATGAAACCGAATTGGACGACCCAATATAAGGCACGGAGCGATCGATGGAAGTGAAGATGCCGCTTTCCAGCAGCGATATGGCTGATCTGGCGCATGCGAAAACATTGCTTGAAAATCCAAGTCTGGCTGCCAAAATGACCGCTCTCATCGGGACCCCCATTGAGAAGAGTATGGACTTTCTTCCTCCCAAATTGTCAGCTGCGCTGCAGAAATCAACGATGACGGCGATGAGAAGTGCACTTCGTTTTGCGCTATTCACCATGGGCCGGAAGATGAAACCCAGGGCCGCCAACAGGTTTCACAAGGGGCTCGCCGCGGCCTGCGGCGGTGTGGGGGGCGCTTTCGGCCTGCCGGCCCTGGTGGCCGAGATACCCCTCTCTACGGTTGTCATGCTGCGATCCATCGCCGATATTGCCAGAAGTGAAGGCGAAATGGTCGGGGATATCCGGGTGCGGCTGGCCTGTTTGGAGGTGTTTGCGCTCTCGGGTAGAACCGGGGCCGACGATGCCGCTGATACCGGTTACTTTGCCGTGCGTGCGGCATTGGCCCAGTCCATATCGGAGGCCGCCAAATATATTGCTGAAAAGGGAGTGGCCGATAAAGGCGCTCCGGCCCTTGTGCGCCTGATTGCCCAGATCGCCGCACGCTTTAACGTTGCGGTTTCACAAAAAGTGGCTGCTCAAACCATCCCCCTGATCGGTGCTGCCGGCGGTCTGTTGATCAACATGATCTTCATCGACCATTTCCAGAAAATGGCCCGGGGGCACTTTATCATCCGGCGCCTGGAGCGTAAGTACGATAAAATTGTGATTCGAGAGGCTTATGATGCGCTGGACATCAGGGGGTAAAGCCCGCACCGGCTTTTAAGGCCTCAGTGGCGGCTTTGAGCAAATCCGCCTTCCTGTTCAGGCGGATTCCAATAACCTTCAAGATATCATCCTGGGTGCAAAAGAGCGGTTTGCGTCCGATTTGGTCCGCAAAGCACCGAGACAGGGTAAAGCCAAGCATGATGAGGTTCATTGACTTGGGATCCTTAATATCTTGGGCCATTTGATCTGCATCCATCTGCGCTGTAAATCGGGTGGGGAACTGCTCCAAGGCGGCACTGCCGTTGACGGCTGCCCAGCCCTCGGATTCAAGATAGCCGCCATGCTGTTGCAAACCTTCGGCCTTTAAGGCAATCAATCCGTCCGCTTCTCCCGGGCGGATCAACGGGCTGGCGAAGTCACCCACCTTTAAGTGGGAAATGACCGTACCGCCGCGTTGAGCCATTCCGTGTGTTTCGGAAGTGAATACCGGCAATTGCATTTGTATGGCCGCCTCGGCCAAAAGGCGGGTCACAAACAGCACGCCCTGGCCGCCCACACCACTGATGACAATCTGATATTGATTTTTGGTTCCGTCGTTCATTGGGCTACTCCGCAATTTTCTCGATGATGGCATCTTTGGGACAGATGTTGAGACAAACACCACAGCCGCTGCACACCATTGGATCCACCGTTGTCCGGTCGTCCCGGCCGGCCGGCACCAGGGCCGGGCATTCAAAATGCTGATGGCAATAACCGCACCCATCGCACTTTTCGGTAACCTGGACCTCTACGCGTTTCTGTGAGGCACCTCGGCGTGCGGCGTCGATGATGCAGGGGTGCCTGGCGATGACCACCGCCGGACCATGGGTGCGGCTGTGTTCAAGGGCCTCTTTGAGCAGGGCGATCATGGTGTCGGTTTCATAAGGCCGGCCGGTTTTGCAGAAGGTGACGCCACAGCCTTTGACCAGGACCTCCATATCCACCTGGACGAGGGGTTGACCTGTGATGCTTTTGCCGGTGGCCGGTGTGGGCTGACCGCCGGTCATGGCCGTGGTGCTGTTGTCCAGGATGACCAGCACGAAGCGGACATTTTGGTTGACGGCATCGACCAGAGCGGGAAGGCCGGCGTGAAAAAAAGTGGAATCACCCATGGTGGCAACAATGTCGGGTCTTTTGGCTTCGGTTTTATGTGCATGGAAAAAACCGGCGGCCTGGCTGATGGCGGCGCCCATACACAGTACGGTATCCACGGCTTTTAGATTGAGCCCCAACGTATAGCATCCGATATCGCTGGTATAAATGCCCTTGGGCACCGCTTTTTTAATCGCGA
The DNA here is from genome assembly GCA_050124755.1 of Desulfobacteraceae bacterium. GTDB lineage: Bacteria > Desulfobacterota > Desulfobacteria > Desulfobacterales > Desulfosarcinaceae > JARRKU01. Next base: position 19,956 of record JASFER010000071.1, on the reverse strand, counting down.
AGAAGCTGGCCCGGTGCGGACACCCGGCACACAGGGTCGGCCGCCGGCCGGGGGGCGCGTTCAAGGTGTGGACGGGGGGCCGGAGGCCGGTAAAATGGGCCACCAGTTGTTCAATTTTTTCGGGCAGCAGCTCACCCACACCGGGGACCACACCGTCCAATTTCCCCCGCACCCGATGGCGGTCGTTCAACTGCATTTCGATGATGCCGGTGGTCTCTTCAATGACCAGGATTTCATCATATGTAGAGAGCATTTTTTCTATAAAACCAAGATGTAGCGGGAAGGGCTGCAAGACCTGATAGAAGGGCAGGGCATCCCATAGATCGAGACTTTTCAATATCTCTTGCGTGTAAGCGGAGGCTACCCCGGATGAAACCACCGCCTTTACGCCATTGGCGCCGGGATTGCGTGCCACCGGGGCCGTGGCCTCGTATTTTGCGATTCCAGACAGCTTTTGCTCCAGTTCGCCGTGCAACAGCAACCGGAATTTGGGAGTGGCCGCCCAACGGGCGGGGTCTTTGCTGAATTCCGGTTTTAAATTCAAGGGTGCAATTTCCCCGGGCATCACATCCTGACGGGAGTGACACACTCGGGTCGTCGGACGCAGCATAACCGGTGTCTTGAATTGTTCGGAGATGGTGTAGGCTGTGCCGACCATCTCCTTGGCCTGCCTGGGCGAGTCCGGATCCAGAACCGGAATTTTTGCCATCATGGCCATCATGCGGCTATCCTGCTCGGTCTGGGAAGAGTGGGGGCCGGGATCGTCCGCACTCACAATGATAAAGCCGCCCTTGGTGCCCATATAAGCCGCGCTCATCAATGGATCGGCGGCCACATTCAGCCCTACCTGCTTCATGCTTACGGCGGTTCGAAGTCCGGTCATGCAGCCGGCGTAAGCAATTTCCAAAGCCACTTTTTCGTTGATCGCCCACTGGGTATGCATGGGCAGGTTCAATCGGGTATGAAGTTTGGCCACCGAGGCCAGAATTTCAGATGCGGGTGTTCCGGGATAGGATGTGGCCATGGCGCAGCCGTTTTCAATCAAACCCCGGGCAATGGCCTCGTTTCCCATCATCAACGTTTTTTTACCATTTCGGGTCATGGGTTCCTCGCAGCGGTATTCAATTTGCAAACGAAGTGGTCTTACACCCTTAAGACCATAATGTCGAGAGCGGTTGAAGGCGGTTATACGGCAAATTGGGCAAATGCGTCGGCGGCTTCCAAATGTATTTTCGGAAATTGACCCTTTAACCAAATCCAACTTATTGGAATATGGGAACAATTCGCCTGTGCCGGTATTTGATCTGTTCGGGGGTTGAAAACCCTCAGAAAGGAACTATATTGGGTCTTATTTATCTCGTTTACCGAGACGAAAACCATCAATAAACAAACAGAAACACCATTAGAAAAAGGAGCATTCCCATGAGCATTCTGGTAACTAAAGAAGCACCGGATTTCACTGCTGCGGCTGTTATGCCCGGCGGCGCGATTGAAGAGCAGTTCTCCCTCTCCAGTTTACGTGGAAAATATGTGGTTTTGTTTTTCTGGCCGCTGGATTTCACATTTGTCTGCCCCACGGAAATCATCGCCCATGATCACCGTGTGGCGCAATTTAAAGAACGTAATGTGGAAGTGGTGGGGGTATCCATCGATTCACAGTTCACCCACTTTGCATGGCGCAACACCCCCATTAACGAAGGCGGCATCGGAACCGTTCAATTTCCCATCGTAGCGGACGTCAATCATGAGATTACCAAAGCCTATGGTGTCGAGCATCCCGCTGCCGGTGTGGCCTTGAGAGCCTCCTTTTTAATCGACCGCGACGGTACGGTTCAGCATCAAGTTGTCAACAATTTACCCCTGGGCCGCAATGTGGATGAAATGCTGCGCATGGTGGATGCCCTGCAGTACACCGAAGAGCATGGCGAAGTGTGCCCGGCCGGTTGGCAAAAGGGCGAGGAAGGCATGCAGCCCACGGCTGACGGCGTAGCCAGTTATCTCTCCTCCAAGGGTGAGAAGCTCTAGAAGCCATCCCATGCTTGATGACCTGGTCAGAACCAGGTCATCAAGCAATGGAATATCGAATATCGAACAAGGAACCGTGGAATGTCGAAGCAAGCTCTTCTGTCATTTAAAAAAATAACGGACCTATAACCCAAAATAAGGTTCAGCGCTTCTTTTAGAGGCATATGTCATATGAAAGCATAGTTTAAAGGGTAAAGTGTAAAGTTTAAAGTTGAGGATTGGAATCGATTTAAGAAAAAAGCAAGTGCACACATCCCAATAAGTATCGCTCGGGCATTATGCTCTGGTTTAAGCTCTTATAAATAGACAGAATACATTAACTTTAAACTTTCTACTTTAAACTTTAAACTGGCATAGCTAACGCGAGTCCGCCTTAATTTTGGTTATAGATCCGAACTTCGATATTGGTTATTCCTTGTTCGATATTCTGCGGTTCGCATCACTTCCCCTTAAGCACCTCCCGAGAAAAGTTTTCCATTTCCCACTTGGCAGGCCAGCCGGTCGATGGCTATTTGGGTCTCGAATCCAGCCCATTCCTGTTTGGGTTGTACGGATGCTGTTTTGGTGGCGAAAAAAGGTACAAGGCAGTTTGATGGTCTTGGAGACATCCATGATAGATTTTGAAGCATCGCTTCGGAGCTTGACGGTGATCAGGCAACTATGAAAAACTAGATTTACGCAATCACCAAAGGGGAGGGTGTTCAATGAAAATCCAAATAGGAAAACCCTTGCTTAAATCCCTGGCCCTGATGGCCTCGGTGATCGAGGCACGGGATGCATATACCGGCGGACATCTTTGGCGTGTCTCCCAATACTGCCGGAAATTGGCCGATGTCGCCGGTTTGACGACGGAAATGGTTTTCCTGTCAAGGCTGGGCGGGTTTCTCCACGACATCGGCAAGATCAGCATCCCCGACAGTGTTTTGGGGAAACCCGGCAACCTCACCGAGCCGGAATACGATGTGGTCAAGACCCATCCGGGCATCGGTGCCACATTGATCCAAGAGCATCCGTTGGGCGACCTGGCGCTGGCGGCCGTCCATCAGCATCATGAGTGGGTCAACGGCCAGGGATACCCTGATGGCCTCAGCGGGGAGCAGATATCCATTGTTGCCCGGATCGTGAGTATTGCCGATGCCTTTGACGCCCTTACAAGCACGCGTCCCTATCGTCAAGGGGTGGCCGCCACGCCGGCAGTGGCGGCCTTGAAAGCCGAGCACGGCACCCAATTTGATGCGCCCTTGCTGGACGCTTTTATCCAAATGGTTCAATTGGACCGCATGCGGGAAATCGTTGGATTCAGCGAGTCGGGCGTCCCCATGGTGGCGTGTCCATCCTGCGGTCCGGTGATTACCGTATCCCGGCATACCAAGGACGGCGACATCGGCTATTGCCGGGTTTGTGGTTCCAGACATCGTCTACACCGCGACGGTGGTACCTTTGCGGTGGAACCCACCGGTGAAACAGGCTCGGCCGATGAACTCAAGCCACGGCCTGAAACCGGTTCTATTGACGCCTTTGTTTCTCAGGCACCCCCGTCGGTAACGATTTAAAAAGTAAATCCCTTCTATCATTTTGAATCATCGGCTGATCATCGATCCGGTCGCAGCTGTCAAATTGAGAGACGATCAAGGCCGTGTCTTTTTGACGATGATATTTAACACATTGAATTAAAAAGTAATTATTACATATTGCCTCTCTGAATGTTTCTGGCCTGTTTTTTGATCTGAAAAGGGTAAAGATCATCTGATTTCGTTATCGAGGTTGCTATGAAAAACACCCTTTTCGTCATCGTTTTGGCCACCATCACCTTGCTTTGGACGTTGCCCGCGGGGGCGTCACCCCAGAATTACCATAATTCAGCCGGCGATCAACTTCGGTCATGGCTGCAACCCTATTGCCGGGAGGCGATGTCCCCTGGCAAGGACCTAAAGAATGATGCTTTGCTTCAAATTGCACGTTTTTATGATCGGAGGGGATACGAACCGGTTTGGGCTGATCCCCATGGACTGCTGCCCCATGGGGCTGAGGTTTTGGAAACGTTGCGGCAGTATGCCGCTGAGGGTGAACCGGGCTTGAGCGACCATCTGGATAATTTTGAGAAGATGTTGGACGATGGATTGCGGCTTGTGGCCTCCGGTTTGTCTATGCCACCTGAAGATTTTGCCCGCTTGGATGTGCGTTTCACTCAGATTGTGATGCACTATGTCGTGAGCCTGCGGTATCATTATTGGACACCTTTTGAGGGCGGCAAATCAGCCGAAGACCGCCTTTTCCGCCAACTTGCAGATGCTTTGGAGGCCGAGTTGCTGGACGATCTGTTGGCCGCATCGCAACCGCAGCATATACAGTATCGAGCATTGCGAAGCAGTTTAAAGCAATATGAAACCATCAAGCTGCTGGGAGGGTGGCCGCAAATCAAAGCCGGTCCAAAAATGCGCCTGGGGCGCCGAGACGGACGGGTTCCTGTGTTGCGCTGGCGTCTGGTGATCTCCGGCGATATGACCCTCGATCAACTCAGTGCTGAAGAGATCTTCGATGCCGTTCTTACGGAAGCGGTTCGAAAATTTCAGCGGCGTCACGGCCTTAAAGTGGACGGCGTGGTTGGTAAAAGAACGCGAGCAATGCTCAATGTTCCGGTGGAAGATCGCATCCTGCAGCTTAAAGCCAACATCGAACGCTGGTGGCGGATGCCCATTGATTTGGGTACTCGCTATCTGATGGTGAACATCCCCAATTATCAACTGCACATTGTGGAGAACAACACAGTGGTGAAATCCATCCGCGCCATTGTGGGAAAACAGGATCGGCGCACGCCGGTGTTCTCTACCAAGATGACTTATCTGGAATTGAACCCCTATTGGAATGTGCCCCAGAAAATCGCCAGCAGAGACCTTTTACCGAGGATTCAAAATAATCCGCAGTTTCTGATTCGACAAAGAATCCAAGTCTTTAAAAACTGGAATGCGGGCGCCCGGGAATTGGATCCGCTGGCCGTTGACTGGAACCGTTACTCCAAGGAAAATTTCAACCTGCGTCTGCGCCAGAAACCTGCCCGCTTCAATGCACTGGGTCTGGTGAAATTCATTTTTCCCAATCGGTACAGCGTCTATATCCATGATACACCGGGCAAGGCTTTGTTCAGAAAGCGCAAACGCAGTTATTCCTCCGGATGCATTCGAATAGAAGAACCTTTTGCATTAGCTGAATATCTATTAAAGGATCAGCAGTGGGATCGAAGCGAGCTCCTTCGGCGGGTTCGGACCAACAAACGCAAGGTCATTGCGTTGAAATCTCCCATTCCCGTGCATCTGGTCTATTTCACTTCCTGGATCGATGATGCCGGCACGACACACTTTCGCGAAGATCTATACGGCCGCGACCACCGGCTTTCTGAGGAGATGGCCCGGGGCACACCTGCATTTGAGACCGCAAACCTCATCCCGCTTCAAGACAACTTGATGGCCTCCATCAATCAAATGCTCGCCCGTGATCTGAGCATGTGAGAATTGATCCAATGGGGCATCTATGCTATGAAGGCATTACAATAATTTTTTAGAATTTCGAGAGGTTCTAATCGGCTATCCATACAACCATGCAATCCCGATAGGAGAAAGTGGTGATAACACCCGTCATTCTGGCCGGCGGATCAGGAACACGTTTGTGGCCGCTATCGCGAAAATTGTATCCCAAGCAGTTTATGCGTCTGGTTGGCGAGCATACGCTGCTGCAAAACACCCTCTTGCGGCTGACTTCTTTGGATGGGATCCAGCCGCCGATTATTCTTTGTAATGAAGAGCACCGTTTCATCGTGGCCGAGCAATTGCGAGAAATTGATATCCAGCCCCAAGCCATTGTACTGGAACCGGTGGGGCGAAATACCGCACCTGCGCTCGCCGTTGCCGCTTTGATGGCACAATCTCGTAACGAAAACGCTATTCTATTAGCGCTGCCATCCGATCACTATATCGATGATACCCAAGGATTTATAGAGACGGCAACTCAGGGCGTCGCGTTTGCCCGTCAAGATAAACTGGTCACCTTCGGTATCGTGCCGCATGCACCGGAAACGGGGTATGGCTATATTCGCAAAGGTGATCCTATGATTGCCGAAGATAATAATAAAGGGCCGGTGGTGTGGCAGATCCATCAATTTGTTGAAAAACCGGATCTTGAAATCGCAAAAGCCTACCTGGAATCCGGTAACTATTGCTGGAACAGCGGCATGTTTGTCTTCAAGGCGGCGTGCCTGTTGGATGAGTTACGGCGACAATCACCAAAAATTGTGGATTGCTGCAAAGCATCCGTAGACAAGGGAGCGGCCGATCTCGATTTTTTCCGCCTGGACAGATCGGCCTTTGAAGCGTGTCCTTCCGATTCCATTGATTATGCTGTAATGGAAAAAACAACTTCGGGCGTTATGGTCGCTTTGTCCTGTGGGTGGAACGATTTGGGTTCATGGGAGGCCCTATGGCAGGCTGGCACCAAAGATATCCATCAAAATGTTGTTCATGGTGACGCCTATCTTCAGGACGTCAAAAACTCTTTCGTACATGCCTCAAGCCGGCTGGTGACCGCTGTTGGACTGGACCATCATGTTGTGGTGGAAACCAAAGATGCGGTGTTTGTGGCACCCCGGGATTATGTCCAGCAAGTCAAGGCCCTTGTGGATCAACTCAAAGGCCATAACCGGGTGGAGACCGTTACCCATAAAAACGTCTATCGTCCCTGGGGCAGTTATGAAGACATGGACTTGTCAGAACGTTTCGCTGTCAAACGGATCACCGTAAAACCGAAAGCTAAGCTTTCGCTTCAAAAGCATCTTCACCGGGCCGAGCATTGGGTTGTGGTTAAAGGCACGGCCTTGGTAACCAAAGGGGACGAGCAATTTATTTTAAAAGAAGATCAGTCAACCTATATCCCTTTAGGCGTCAAGCATCGTCTTGAGAACCCGGGCAAAATTCCCTTGGAGATGATCGAGGTTCAATCGGGAAGCTATCTTGCGGAAGATGACATCGAACGTTTCGATGATGTGTATGGAAGGCACAATCAAAGTTAGTATTCCTGCCGTATATGACTACTATGCAAACAATTCTCGTCACCGGAGGGGCCGGGTTTATCGGCTCCAATTTCATTCGGCACACCCTGGGCATAAGGCCCCAATTCCGGATTGTGAATTTGGATGCCTTAACCTATGCCGGCAATGCGGCCAGTCTGGAGGATATCACCCGGAAGATGCCGGATCGTTACCGTTTTGTGCATGGATCCATCTGCGATGGCGACCTGCTGGAGAAATTGCTGCAAGAGGAAACGCCATTGGGGGTTTTTCATTTTGCTGCCGAATCCCATGTGGATCGCTCCATTCACGGCCCTCTGGATTTTGTGGAAACCAATGTCACCGGAACCTGCCACTTGCTCTCTGCCTGCTTGAAGGCTTGGGAGCATTGGGGGCGTCCCGACCGGTTTCGTTTTATACATATTTCGACGGATGAAGTATACGGCAGCTTGGGCGCCGGCGGTTACTTCACTGAAACAACACCGTATGATCCATCCAGCCCCTATTCGGCTTCTAAAGCGGCCTCTGATCACTTTGTACGGGCCTGGCACCGAACATTTGGATTTCCTGCCTTGGTCACCAATTGCTCCAATAACTTCGGCCCTTATCAGTTTCCAGAGAAGCTGATCCCGTTGATGATAATAAATTTGATGGAAGAAAAACCGCTGCCAGTTTACGGTGACGGCCGGAATGTGAGAGACTGGCTATATGTGATTGATCATTGTGAAGCCCTGCTCACCGTTTTCGACAGTGGCGCACCTGGCGACACTTATAATATCGGCGGCGGGGCCGAACGCAAAAATATCGAGGTGGTCCACCAATTGTGCGAATTGCTTGATCAGCGCCTCAAGCGAAAGGGTGATCGTCAAAGCAAACGCTTGATTCAATTCGTTGACGATAGACCCGGCCATGACCGAAGATATGCCATTGATGCCGGCAAAATTGCGCAGCAATTGGGCTGGAAGCCGCGCTTCAAATTTGAAGAGGCGTTGGCCCGGACAGTAGACTGGTACCTTTCACACAGGGATTGGATCGATAACGTGCGCAGTGGTGAGTACTTGAAATGGATCGAAACCCATTACGGGCTTTAACCTCTTGTATGGAGTTGCTTTTATGAAAGGCATTATCCTGGCGGGCGGCAGCGGTACAAGGCTCTATCCCATTACGCGGGTGGTCAGTAAACAATTGCTGCCGGTCTATGACAAACCCATGATTTATTATCCCCTTTCGGTTTTAATGCTGGCAGGGATTCGTGACATTCTCATCATCTCCACACCCGAAGATCTGCCCAAATTTGAGGCCTTGTTAGGAGATGGAAATCAATGGGGACTCTCCTTTTCATATGTCGTGCAGCCAAGACCCGAAGGCATCGCTCAGGCTTTCATTCTCGGACGGTTCTTTATTGGTGATGCGAGGGTCAGCCTGATCCTGGGCGATAACATATTCTACGGTCACGGTCTGCTTGAGACGCTTTCTGTAGCGATGTCACGCAAGGCGGGCGCCACCATCTTCGGTTACTGGGTGAAAGACCCGCAGCGATATGGTGTGGTCGCTTTCGACGAATCCGGAAAAGCGGTTGACATCCAGGAAAAACCTGAAACGCCCCCCTCGAGCTGGGCCGTCACCGGACTGTATTTTTACGACCAGCAGGTTTTGGACATTGCCGCTGAATTGAAACCATCGGCCAGAGGGGAATTGGAAATCACCGATATAAACAGAGCCTATCTTTCCCTGGAGCAACTGTACGTAGAGAAGATGGGGCGCGGCATTGCGTGGCTCGATACGGGCACCCATGAAAGCATAATGCGGGCAGCCAGTTTTATCGAAGTCATTGAACAGCGCCAAGGCCTCAAGGTGGCCTGCGTAGAAGAGATTGCTTTTTATAAAGGCTATATCGATGCCGAACAGGTCTTGCGCCTGGCCCGTCCGTTGCGCAACAACGGCTATGGCAGGTACCTGACCGATCTGGTCGCGCACGAAGGCAGGATGCCATGAATGTTATATCTACACAGATTGAGGGTGTCATCTTGCTGGAACCCGAGGTCTTCGGTGACCGCCGCGGGTTTTTTTTGGAGAGCTATCAGAAAAAGCGCTATGCAGACGCGGGTATTGATGTCGAGTTTGTCCAGGACAACATCTCTTTTTCCGTACGCCGCACTTTGCGCGGTTTGCATTATCAGTACCCCCGCGGCCAGGCAAAGCTGGTGCAATGCCTCCAAGGTGAAATCTTTGATGTGGCGGTGGATATTCGGCATGGGTCGCCGACCTTCGGTCATTGGACGGGAGCCATGCTCTCTTCTGAGAATCGCCGCCAGCTTTATGTGCCGGATGGTTTTGCCCACGGATTTTGCGTGTTGAGCGAAACGGCGCTCTTCATGTACAAATGCAGCGATTATTATGAACCCCGGACCGAAGGCGGTATTTGCTGGAACGATCCGGAAGTGGGCATTGAGTGGCCGGTTCAATCTCCCATTCTTTCCGAGCGTGATCAGGCCTTTCAAAAACTCAGCCAAATTGATCCCAAGCGTTTGCCGCTCCATAGAGGCTAAATTGAAAATCCTCATTTTTGGGCATAAAGGTCAGCTGGGTGTCGATCTGATGGAGTGTGCCGGGCAAAAAAGCGTTGAAGCTATCGGCGTTGATTTGCCGCAGTATGATATCACCAGCGTATCCGATGTGAGCCGGGTACTTGATGATACAGGATCCATTGACGTCGTGATCAACGCGGCCGCCTATACAGCCGTGGATCAAGCTGAAAGCCAATCGGATGCCGCCTTTGCCGTGAATCGGGACGGGCCCGGTCATTTGGCCTCCGCCTGCCGGCGAAAAGGCATCCCGCTTATCCATATTTCCACCGATTATGTGTTTGAAGGGCTTCAGACACGACCCTACACACCCAAAGATGCCATCGGCCCACAGGGTGTTTACGCCCGAAGCAAGGCGGCCGGAGAAGCGATGGTTCGAAAGCGGCTGGATCGGCATTTGATCATCCGGATTTCCTGGTTGTTCGGTCGATACGGTGCGAATTTCGTGAAAACCATGCTGCGTTTGGGCAAAGAGAGGGAGGTGGTGAAAGTTGTCGATGACCAAATCGGTTCGCCCACCTATGCCGGGGACTTGGCCCAAGCCCTGCTTTGCGTTGCCGAAAAGATTTCAGAGGGGTTTTCATCCTGGGGCACCTACCATTATTGCAACGCAGGCGCCCTGACCTGGTATGCCTTCGCCCGCAAAATTTTTGCCTTCGCCCGCTTCCATGAACACCTGGCCGTCAAGGACGTTGTTCCCATATTGACCGCGCACTACCCCACACCCGCGCCGCGTCCTTATTACTCGGTGCTTGACTGCAGCGGCTTTGATGAGACCTTTGGTATCGTCCGCCGTCCCTGGGAAGCGGCGTTGAAACAAATGCTTTCAGAGCATTACGCTTGACGGGCCCCTGATTCCATTCAAACGGAAGTTGAGACATATAGACAATCAATGACCCCCGCTACCGTGGCCACCTCCGTTCCCGCCGGAACCGTCACCATTGCCATTCCCGCCTGACCCTGATCCGGCCCCCCCGCCGCTGTTAACACCGGAGCCGGTGCCGGACGAGCCGCTACCGCCCCCGGCTCCTTCACGGCTGAAATCTTTGCCGGCACGTACATGGGATTTAAATTGGTTCGCCACCAGCCCCGGCGACGTATTTTGACTTTGATGCATGAATCTGCTTCGCATCTGATTCATTTGGGTTGCGGAAAACCCGTTCTGTAATGCCATGGAAACAGTATCCTTTACCGTTTGTGATGACACCCCCATGCGCGCCATATCTCTTGCCGTTAGACAGGTTTCTTGTGCCAAAGCTTCATATTCTTCTCTGGCCATGGTCCGCTGTCGGCTGCGAATTTGGGCAGCGATAGCCGACACATCTTCCGGTGGCATGCCGGCAGCCATTGTGTGGGCCATGGTACGTGTCATGGTTTGCTGGCGAGACCTGTTCCGGGTTATCTGCCGGGCTTCCAATTGCGCAACGGCAAATCGATTGCGGACCTGTTCCATGGCCCTCACGATTTGCTGCTCTGAAACATTTTTAGCCATGCCTTCCAGCGCTTTATCTACAACAGGGTCAACCGGCACACCTTGTTGGATTGCATTCTGGATGATATTTCGGGCGCGAACCATTTGTTGTTTATGAAAGCGGTTCTGCATTTTAACTGCGGCCTCATACGGCACACCCATGGATACCATCTGTTGTGCTTGTTCATTTAACTGTGTTCGGGTCTGCGCCTCTACATGATCATCAGCCCAAGCGGATACATTGAAGACCAGGAGCATCAAGAATATATTGATTGTTTTCTTCATATCGTCCTCCTTGCTAGAATGGCTGTTGTCCTCAATCTAAGTCTAAAACGCGTGCAGCATGAAAAGGTTACAGCCCCGGTACATAAATACAATTTATAAACCCAAAATCATCCTTTTCCTTGAAGCGACAATCCGGTGTATACAGTTTTCCATCCACCTTGTAAAAATAGCTGAATTGACGATCCGACCGTATCCGGTTAACCCAAGCACCCCCTCTGCGCTCAGCGGTATTGGGCAGGAATCCATCTGCGGATGTAAAAAGAATTACAGACACGGTTTTCGGCTCCCGCAGATAGAAGATAACGCTACCCTCATCGATACGATAGAAATGCGAAGCGCATCCGATTAATATAAAAAACAGGGATAAAGCGGTTGGAATGATACGAAATGTTTTCATAGGGAGATACTCAATATTGAATTTTCACCGCCAAAATCGTCTTTTTCACGGATCGGAACGGTTGGATCCGGAATGCGCCTATGATGATTCAATATGTATGCGAATCGATGTTCACCACTGGAGAGCTCGATCTCCTTTTCCCAATATCCCGAAGTGCCGATAGGATTCATTTTTTGGGATTGCCAACCAGTGAAGCTGCCGGTGATTTCCGCGCTGCTAATATCCGGTTGATAGATAATAAAGCGGTGAAATTTGGACGCTTGCTTAACATCCGCAGGGTTAAATGGAACCAGGTTTACCCAGAGAAAAGCGATGACCGCCGCACAGCCCAGGCCGATCAAGACGGGACGCAGCCATTGAAAACGCCGCTGCTGACGGAACGGTTCAGCCACAAGAGGAGGAACAGTTCCGACGGGTCTCTGTCTCAGTTCTTTTTCCTGGCAAATTAAGTCAACGGTCTCTGCTTTGTAGGCGGAATCTGAATGAATGATTTCCAAAAATTGTATTTTTTCATCCAGATCAAGTTCATTGTCGATAAACATGCTTATCAAATATTCTGTCATGTTTCACCTCATTTTACCATGGCATCACGCAACCGTTTGCGGGCCCTGTGAACCCTGACCTTGATGCTGTTTTCAGTGGTCCCCATAATCAAGGCGATTTCCCGGTACGACAGGGATTCATTGGCCACCAAGCTGAGGAGTTCCCGGTCTTGGAAACTCAAGGATTTTAATGCCGCAAGTACTTTTCGGTAGTGTTCTTGAACCAACACTTGGTGTTCAATGTCAGTCTGATCAGCGGGTTGATGTTGCCCCAAAGGTTCATTGCGGCCTGATTTGCGTTTATGGTCAAGGACAAGGTTCCGCGCCACCTTATACAGCAAGGCGATATGAATAATGCGGTCACCATATCGCCCCAAACAACGGGCAAAGCTCTCCTGCATAATATCGCGGGACAGGTCATAATCACCGGTCAAGCGCAGCAGATAATAGAACAACCGCTCCCGGTGTTCCTTATATAGTGTTCCGAATTGAGTCACGCTGCTATTATAACGTATAACAGTTGAGAAGGTTACATATCATTTTAGAAATTCATCACGTGGGCAGCGAGGATTTATAAGGTAATGTTCAAAACGCCGCCTTTGTCTTTCATGGCATGAATGACCTGCATTGGTGCAAAGATTCATCATCACCTGACTGAATGTCATTCTTGACTTGACAGATACTTATCATATATTTAATCATAAATATGATATGATATTTGACTAACTTAGCTGATCCGCGTGGGGAATCATCGTGAAAAAGACCGCACCTGCTGCCAAGCCATCCAAGTCATCTGCCGGACACACCCAGAAAGCCTATGAAGGAATCCGCAAGATGCTCTTTCACAACGAAATCGTTGCCGGTCAGAAAATATCCTACCGGGATCTTTCGGAGCGGCTTGGTATGAGCCAGACACCCATCATCCAGGCACTCAAGTGGTTGGAATTCAAACAGCTTGTCCGTCACGAGCCCAACCGCGGTTACTACACGGCATCCATCAGCCTGCAGGAGGTCGAGGAAATCTACGATCTGCGCCATTTGATCGAACTGAACCTGTTGCCGATGACGCTCAAACGGATCGATGGCCGGGATCTGCGCCGCTTAAAAACAGCTCTGGATGCTCACCTGAAGGCGTCGCGCAATGTGTACCTATATGATCGACTGTTGCGGGACATGGAGTTCCATCTGACCCTATCGGAATTGTCGGGACGCAAGGTCCAGCATCAGACGCTGAGCAACCTGTTCGATCTCCTCTACCTCAAATATGGCGGGGAATTTCTCTTCTCGTCGTCGATGGATTCGGCCGATGCGGATCACAAGGAACTATTCGAACGCATTGAACGGCGGGATCTGAAAGGCGCTAAGCGCATCCTCTCCCGCCATATTTTGCGAGTCAAGGCTCACGTGCTCAGAGGCGTTCGGCAGATGATCGAAGCCACACAAATATAGCTATAGGTGGTTAAACACCCCTTACTCTGATTTTACTCCCAGATGAAAAATCGCTTGACAAAAACCATTCCCTTTAATATGCAAATTTTTATATGATTATATATTTGATCAAATATATAATCATATAATCGGGAGTGCATGGAGAAAAAATGAAACTTACGTTAATGGAAGGCAACGAAGCCATCGGTTGGGGCGCCATGGCGGCCGGCTGCAACTTCTTCGCCGGTTATCCCATTACGCCGGCCACGACCATATACAATACCATGCTCAAACTGCTGCCGCCCAAAGGAGGCGTCTGCCTCCAGGGCGAGGACGAAATTGCCTCCATCGGATTCTGTCTGGGTGCGGCCATGGCGGGCATGAAAGCCATGACGGCCACATCGGGACCGGGCATCAGCCTGTACAGCGAGCAGATCTCCTTTGCCATCGGCAGTGAGATTCCCCTCGTCATAGTCGACGTTCAGCGTCTGGGCCCCTCAACCGGTTCGGCCACCAGGGCAGCCGACGGGGACATTCAGTTCCTGCAGTGGGGCAACAGCGGGGGGCTGCCCGTGATCGTGCTGGCACCGACGGATGTGAAGGATTGCTATGAATTGACCGTGCTAGCCTTCAACCTGGCCGAACAATACCGCTGCCCGGTGTTTATCGCCGCCAACAAAGAGATCTCCATGACCCGCGAAACCATCTGCCTGGATGAACTCATGCTTGCACCCATCGTTGAACGCCGCCAGGCGGATCCGGCCAAGCCGTTTTTGCCTTTCCGCGTCAATGAGGGGCGGCAGGTGCCCGATTTTCTGCCCATCGGCGGGAAAACACTGGTGCGCCAGACCTCCTCCACCCACGGCATCAACGGGTACATCACAACGGATGCCGAAGAGATCGCCATGATGCAACAGCGGCTTAAGGAGAAGATTGTTGGGGCGGTCTCCGATTTCACCTATTTCGACGAAATTCAAATGCCTGAGGCGGACACCCTGATCGTCACATACGGGATCACCGCCCGGGCGGCCAAAGTGGCGGTGGAGCGATTGAAGGCCCTGGGACAACCCACCTCCCTACTGATGCTAAAAACACTGTGGCCGGTTCCCGAGAATTTCATTCGTGAAAAAGCCGCCCCATACAGGCGGGTGGTGGTGGCCGAAATGAACATGGGCCAGTATGTGCGGGAGATCCAGCGAATGATACCGGGGAAAAAGGTCGGTTTCATAGGGCAGATGAACGGCGAATTGATCAAACCCGCACAAATCATGGAGGCGGTTGAGAATGGATAGTCTGTTAAACGCAAGCCGCCCGGCGGTGTTTTGCCCGGGCTGCTCACATGACATGGTGTTGCGCGCTCTGGACAAGACATTGATCGATATGGGCTTAAGCGGACAGGATGTGGCCATTGTCTCCGACATCGGCTGCTCCGGGCTTTTCGATACTTTCTTCAACACCCACGCCTTCCACGGCCTCCACGGACGGGCCCTGACCTACGCCACCGGCATCAAGATGGCGCGCCCCGATCTGAAGGTCATCGTCACCATGGGCGACGGCGGACTGGGCATCGGCGGCGCCCATGTGCTTTCCACCTGCCGCCGCAACATCGACCTGACCCTGCTGGTGCTCAACAACTTCAACTACGGCATGACCGGGGGGCAGTGCTCGTCCACCACACCCCAGGAAGCGGTGGTGGGCTCCGGTTTTCTGAACAAGCTGGAAAAACCCATAGACATCTGCCAGGTGGCCGGCGGCGCCGGCGCGGCTTGGGTGGCGCGGGCCTCGACCTACCAGAAGGACCTTGGTGATATACTCGAGGCGGCCATTGCTTTCGATGGATTTTCCCTGGTGGACATCTGGGGGATCTGCCCGGGCCGCTACACCCGACGCAACAAACTGACCCCCAAGATCGTCGACGCCAATCTGGCCCGGATGCCGGAACTGCCCGATTACGAGGCACTGAACGCCCGCCCGGAATACGGACAGGCCTACCGACAGGAGGCGGCCGCGCTAGGCAAGCCCAAAGATCCGGTACGGATACCGGCCACCTGCAAGGCTCCCCGGGCCGGCCGTCAGGAAATCGTCATACTGGGCAGCGCCGGTCAGCGCATCATCACGGCTGGGGAGCTGTTGTGCCTGGCCGGGGCATCGGCCGGCTGCCACGCCACCCAGAAGAACGATTACCCCATCACGGTCATGAAGGGCCATTCGGTCAGCGAAGTCATCCTATCGGATTCACCCATCGAATACACAGGGATAGAAGATCCTTCCGTGGTTATCGCCCTGGCAACCGAAGGGATCAATCGGCGGGAAAAGATGCTGGCGGCACTCTCCCCGGAATGCACCATCGTCAAGGCAGCAGGTGCCGAACTGCCAGAGACCCGGGCATCCATCCTCGAGATCGATTTCAAAGCGAAAAAGATTAAATCCCCGGATTGGGCGCTGGCCGCCCTGTCGGTGCTGGCCGGGCAGAACAAGGCGCTTTCAATGGAGATGCTCACTGTGGCCTTGAAACTGCGTTTTAATCCAAAAGTATTCGAGATGGCCCGGGCGGTGATGGAAAAAATCGCTGCCTGATTGAAATTCGGTTTGTAAAGATCAAGGCAAGCTCAACAACGGCCTGGACGTGGCCAAAGCCAAATATTTTGCCGGCGAAACGGTCGACAAATGCGCCAACTACGCCATGCGCATCCTGGGGGCCTACGGCTACTCCACCGAGTATCCGATTGCACGGATCTACCGCGATACGCCCACCTACTTCATAGTGGAAGGGTCCACCAACATCTGCAAATGGATCATTGCGCTGGATCAGCTCGGTTACCGCAAGGCCAACCGGTGAGCCATGGCAGTAGTAAAGAGACTGAAATGAGATCCTATTTTGTCCATGACATGGAAGACGCCATCAAGGTGGCAGGAATGGAAGGCAGCATGGAGGCCATTGATCTGGCGGAACTTATTGCCCGGCACCTGAAATAGAAGAATCATCCCTTTCGGTGCGTCTACTGCAACTGCGCCACAATGCGCTCGCCGATTTTTTCGGCCGAGCGGCCGAAGAGTTCATCCGCCGGAATCAATTCCAGGTGGATGTCTTCCCACTGAATGCTGTTTTCCTGCACGATATTTTTGATGTGCTCGTATTTTCCGCCCAAAGCCTTTATCTTCGCAGGCAGGGGAATATCTTTTTTGAATCCGATGTTGAGCAAAAGAAGATGTTCGATGCGGTTGGATGCCGATGGATCGGTGGAAATGGCCGGAATGACGATGATGCTGCGGTCGTCTTTGCGGCCTTTGCCGATGTAGACATTGCCTTGACGCACGATAATGCGTTTGGTGCCTTTCAGGCTGTGATCTGTTTCCACGCGGGAAATGAGAGGCTTGAGCACGCCCTCCTTGCGCAGGATTTCGATGGTGGTACCCTCGGTGGGTTCACCCAGCACATTGAGGCCATCGATCCGATAAAGGATCGATCCCTTAATCTCGCCGACCACCCCTTGCAAATTTTTCAGCACCATGATGTTTCGGTTGATGAGCTGGGCATTGCTGATATTGTGATCGGCCAGGGCATCAAACAGAACACCTTCTGTTTTTTCACTGATACGACTGGTCCCCACAGTCACTGTTTTGGCCTGGTGTTTGATGGCGTCCACCGGCCGGGACATGCCATTGATGGATTCGCCCAAAAATTCAAACAAACTGTTGAGCATGTTCAAAGCGGTGCCCTTTTTGCCGAAATCCAATTCAAAATCCGACACCGGCAGACGCCCGGATAAATATTTGAGCAGCAGGAGCAGGTCTGCCGCATGGCTGATCACAGAGGGCAGTCTCCCTGTTGATTGCCGTTTGCGAAAGCGGGCATAGAACTGTGCGATTTTTTCACGAAAGCTTTTTTCGAGCACTACTTCGTAGACATCCAAACCATCATCGGCAAATCGATCGACGGTATTTTTGATCTCTTCTCTAAACTGGTGAAGAAACCTGGAGCCGTTGTTGATGGCCAAGGCCGCATGATACCCCCATAAATGACCTGCCAGGGTGTTGAGGATGGGCGCCAAATGGGGTGCGACCGCCGGTACGTGGAAAACATCTTCGGCATAAGCATCGAAGCGGTCGTCGCCTTCGTCTATAATTACCACCGGCGTGGCTTTGTGCGCCTTGAATATGGCCGTGTCTTTGATGATATCGCCGATCACTGTCGGGATGGTACCTGCGGCGCATACGATGATCAAGGGTTCGGAAGACAGGTCGATGTGTTTTTTATCTTCCACATAATCGGAGGATATGGTTTTGTAGCAGAGCTCGCTCAGCTTGATGCGGATTTCGTCAGCGGCCGCCTTGTTCGGCCCGCTGCCGACGGCCGCCCAGTAAGTCCTGGCCGGCGCCAGCCGTTCGGCCGAGGCTTTGATTTTTTCTCTCATTTTCAATACGGACCGCATTTGGTCGGGCAGCTGCAACAGGGATTTTACTTCGTCGGCCACAAAACCCGGTGAGCGTTTGCCTTTGATTTCGGCAATTTTCAATCCCACCAGGGCGCCCGCGACGATTTGGGAATAGAAAGCCTTTGTGGAAGCCACGGACATTTCAATGTCGCGGCCGCTGCTGGTGTACACCACACCGTCCACCTTGAAGGTGATATCCGAGTCCCGTCGATTGACGATGGCCAGGGTATGCGCTCCCCTGGCTTTTACCATGTCTACGGCGCGGTTGGTATCCGTGGTGGTGCCTGATTGGCTGATGGCGATCACCAATGCATCCTGCATGCTGCCGTCGCCTCCTTGCTCGTCCAGTTGAAAACCGCTAAGCTCAGACGCTTTAAGTGCACTGATGCTGAGTGAAGGTTCATTGAGATAGTAATTAAGGATGTCTGCGCCGGCCGCAGCCGCCACACCGGCGGTGCCTTGACCGATGAAGAAAACGCGCCGAATGCGCTGGTCGCTCAATGCCTGAGCCAACTCCTGAGGAAACGCGTCTTCATCCAAAGCAATGGTGTAGTGCCCGGAATCCTTATCGATTTTCCATCGATTCTGCAGCGTTTTCGTCACTGACGCCGGAGCTTCTGAAATTTCTTTTAAAAAATAGTGGGGGAAATTTTGGCGATCGATATCCCGGCTGGTGATTTCGGTGGATTGGATGTCATCCGTATTCAACTGGATCGGTGTGCCGTCATAGTAGCATGCGGTAATGCCGGAAATGCCGCCGGCGTTATTTTGGTCGAGAATGAAAATCTGTCCCTGGGTCCGGCCGTTGATGCCGTCGACGATTTTTTCGCCATCAAGTTTTAAGAAAGCGTCGGTCTCTTCTACAAAACCATACACCTCGGATGTGGGCAGGTAATGGTCATCGGCGATTCCCACAAAGACGGCCTGGCCGCTTCCCCGCTGGGCAAGAAAGAACTTTCCGGGTGCCAGATTGGTGTGCATGGCGATGGCATGGGAGCCTTCGAAGTCGTTGACCGCCAGACGAAAGGCTTCTTCCACGGCATACCCCTGTCTTAGGTACTTCTCCACCTGTAGAGGGATGATTTTGGTGTCTGTGGTAATATCTTGAGAGATTAATTCGCCGTTGGTCTCCCATTGTTCCTTGAGGGCGATGTAGTTATCGATATCGCCGTTCAAACAGGCATGGATGATCCCTTTGCGGTTTTGAGGCGGAGCGGTGGTGCCGTTGTCCACGGGGTGACAGTTGGCTATGGTGATGGCACCCACCGAAGCCCAGCGGGTATGTGCGGATACAGTGTGAAACCGATGCGGTGTGTTCGCCAGTAGCCTGAGGATGGGATCTTCGGAAATATCTTTCCTTAACCGGGCGACATTGTCACCAAGGCTGCCGATTTCAGCAGCCACTTTATATGTGAGTGTCAGACCGACCATATCATCGTTTTCATTTTCCTGGACGGAAATATTTTTGTTTCCCAGAACGGGGTGTTCCGAGCGCGACTTAAAGCGGTCTGCCAGATCGTTTTGATCCACTGCTTTGCTGAAATGCTCATATGCGCCGGCATCCAGCAAAAAGAGCAGTGAAATGCCGGCTGAATCGCGCCCGCGCACTTCCAGGCGATCGATGCTGTTAAGCACCGTATTGATATTTCGATAGATCGTAACCATTTCAGGGGTCAATGGGGTATCGCCGGCAGTGATGAGTTTCTCAACCTTGGCGATATTCTCCGTGAT